>CALKXS010000068.1 GCA_938003745.1 uncultured Algibacter sp. | reverse complement strand
TAGTGATTTAGCTGAATAATCATCGATAGCTTTTACATAAACTCTTTTAATTTGGTTTTTATTACTTAGTTCTACAGCTATTACAGCTTTTTTCTTTTTAGAATCGTAACTTCTTCCTTGTTTCCCTTCTTCTTTTCCTCTAACGGTAAATTCATCTACATGAACCAATTTTGATAATGGATATTTCTGACTACTTTTCATTGTCTTTCTAAGTTTCTGCATAAAAAACCAAGCGGTACCTTGTCGGATTTCAAAGCGTTTACCCATCTGAATATTTGAGACACTTTTTGAACTCGTGCTCATTTCAAAAACTACACAAAAAGCTTTTTGTAAGCCAAATTTAACCTTGTGAAATAAGGTATTTGCCGTTACACTTTCCACATGATTACACTTATAGCAATGATATCTATAACCTGATTTCTCACAACCTTTATCATGACCGCATTTTAACATGTAAAACCGCCTGACCATTTTATTTTTGCCAAATATGCTTTACATGCTTCATCATTGGGTAGTTCTTTTATAAAGTTTAGTATACTTTGACATTCAAAATCATCCATGTCATTCATTTTAAAGGCTTTAAAATACAGAATTTAAATGACTAACTCAATATATTTTAATATCCCAAACACTATCTCCACTCCCCTTTTTCATTCCAAAAAACGTCATGTCTTGTAAAAAACATTTTGGATTATCTCCTGTTATAAGTTTTAAAATAGTACTCTTACCAGAACCATTTGGACCTATAAGTTGCCAGAATTCTTTTGGCTTTATCTCCCAAGAAATATTTTTAACGATAAATCTTTCATGATAACTAACCGCTACTTTATTTAAATTAATTAGAGATGAATACGTATTATTTTTAGCTACATAGATATCAGGAAACGTATTTGTGAAATTTTCTGTTTTTTTTAGAACTTGATGTATCAAAACCGTTTTGTAAAATAAATTTATCATTTTCAAACTTATAAAGAATATCTATAAAAGATAGTATATCTCTAGCTCTATTTGAGCTTGGACATCTAAACTATCAAAGACATTATCTATAATTAAACACTCTGTTTTTTGAGAAATGATATGATTTAAAAGCGCTTTTCGACGCTCACTCTGAGATGAGTTTCTTAAACTATTTGCAGTTTTAGTCTTAACATTAAAATGTCCATGACGCATTTCCTCATCTATAAACTTATTAAGTGCAATTTGAGAGAAAACAACATAATTTAAATGTGATATATTAACGCCTAATTCACCAGGAACAATACACCTTATAAGCTTATTTTATTTTCCCTATTAGAAATATAAAGTGCAACGTGTTTAAGCAAAAAACAAAGATTTAATTATTATAAAAGCTATAGACCTTTAGTGTGAAAAGAGACCAAACCTTCAATTGGTCTACGCTCAAAATTACCAACTTTGAAACCCATTTCTGCTGCAACCTCTTTAATTTCACTCTGAGAAAAATATGCTATTGACCCAGCAAAATGAATAGGAACAGTTTTTAATTCTTCTTTAAATTGAAAAATCATGTTTTTAGCAAATACACGTATTCCTTCTTTTATAAGGTTTGTAGTATACTCTGAATCTTTATGAAGAAACATAAACTCAGCAAAATTTGCTAAATACGCATTAGGGTTTGGTTGTTTATATAAGTTATATTTTATATAATCTGAATCCATATTAAATTTACTTCCAAAGGCTATTTTAACATCTTCTGGCATATGATTGAAATAATAATCTCTAATCAATTGCTTCCCATAATAATTACCAGAAGCATCATCCATAAGTGTATATCCTAATGAATTTACACGTTGATGTAATCCTTTACCATCATAGTAACTACAGTTTGAACCCGTACCCATAATACAAACAACTGCAGCTTCATCAATATGATTTATTGTAGAGTAAACAGCAGCTAATGTATCTTCATTTACTTCTACATGTGCCTTAGGGAATATATCTTCTAAAACTTCTTTTAAAAGTGTTTTTGGTTTATCGGTACCACAACCTGCTCCGTAAAAAAACACATGTGTTACTTTATCACTATTACTCTTTAACTCTTTACTTTTCTTAATTATTTTTGTCAACTTTTTATCAGACAAAATAGCAGGATTAAGCCCTTTAGTACGTATTTTTTCTAGTAATTGGTTTCCATTATTATCTACCGCAATCCAATCTGCTTTTGTAGAACCACTATCAACAATTAAAATCATAAGTTTTTGAGTAAAACTACCTCGAGATGAGTCACAAGGCATTAATTATACGCTAATTTTCATTTTAAGATAAGCCTTAAAATATTTAAATCTCGATTATCGAGTAAAAAAAATCCACAGAACTACATTGCTTTATGCAAAATAATTCTGTGGAAATAAATAAAATATTATAAAGAACCAATATGTTGAGCTAAATCAACTAATTTAGTTGAATAACCAAACTCATTATCATACCAAGATACTAATTTGATAAATCCATCATTTAATGCCATACTTGCGTTAGCATCAAAAGTACTTGTTTTTGGTTCAGACACGAAATCTTGAGATACAACACCTTCTTCAGTATATCCTAAAACACCGTTTAATTCATTTTCAGAAGCATCTTTTAATGCAGCTTTAACATCTTCCCAAGAAGCTTTCTTCTCTAAACGACATGTTAAATCTACAACAGATACATCAACAGTAGGGATTCTAAAAGCCATACCAGTTAATTTTCCATTTAATTCAGGAATTACTTTTCCAACAGCTTTAGCTGCTCCAGTTGAAGCAGGTACGATATTGTTTAAAGAAGCACGTCCTAATCTGTAATCTTTTCTAGAAACACCATCTACAGTAGATTGTGTAGCAGTTGCAGCATGTACAGTAGTCATTAAACCTTCAGCAATTCCGAATTTATCGTTAATTACTTTAGCTAATGGCGCTAAACAGTTAGTAGTACAAGATGCGTTAGAAACGATTTTGTGATCTGCAGTAATTTCTTTATGGTTAACTCCCATTACAAACATTGGTGCATCAGCAGAAGGTGCAGAAATAGCAACTTTCTTAGCTCCAGCTTTAAGGTGAGCTTCAGCTTTATCTAAAGTAGTAAAGATACCTGTACAATCTAAAACAACATCTGCTCCAACAGCATCCCATTTTAAGTCTTCTGGATTACGTTCTGCAGAAATTCTAATTTCGTTTCCGTTTACAACTAAGTTTCCGTTTTTAGTATCAATAGTACCATCAAACTGTCCGTGAACAGAATCATATTTTAATAAATATGCTAAATGCTCTACATCTAACAAATCGTTAATTCCAACCACTTCAATATCAGGTCTAGACGCTGCTACTCTAAAAGCAATTCTACCTATTCTTCCAAATCCGTTAATTCCTAATTTTAATTTTGACATATTCTTGTTTATAAATGTTAAGTGCTCATTATGTCTGAGACACGCAATAATTCTAAATTAATTTTTGACTTTCCTTTTATGGCATTGTCTAATGGCGTCAACTCCATTTTATTATTTAATAGTCCAACCATATAATTAGATTTGCCATCTAATATAGATTCAACAGCTTTCACTCCCATTCTACTAGCTAAAACACGATCGAAACATGATGGTGCTCCACCACGTTGCATATGTCCTAAAACAGACACTCTAACGTCGTAACCTTCCATGTTTTCATCTACGTAATCCTTAAGTTCAAAAATATTTTTACCTATTTTATCACCCTCGGCTACAACTACTATACTTGATGCTTTTCCAGATTTTCTACTTCGTTTTAAAGATTCTACTAATCTATCCAATCCTAAATCTTCTTCAGGAATCAAAATTTCTTCAGCTCCACCAGCAATTCCAACGTTTAAAGCAATATGCCCAACATCGCGCCCCATAACTTCAATAAAGAATAGTCTGTTATGAGAACTTGCCGTATCTCTAATTTTATCAATAGCTTCAACTACTGTGTTTTGTGCTGTATCAAAACCTAATGTATGCGTGGTTCCAAAAATATCATTATCTATAGTTCCTGGTATTCCCATTACTGGAAAACCAAACTCTTGGTTAAAAATTAAAGCTCCAGTAAAAGTTCCGTCGCCACCAATAGCAACTAAAGCATCTACACCTTCTTTCATTAACTGAGCGTGAGCTTTCTTTCTACCTTCAATGGTTCTAAACTCTTTAGAACGAGCAGATTTTAATATTGTTCCTCCTTTATTTATAATTCCTTTTACGCTACGAGCATCCATTTGTTTAAAATCTCCAATCATCAAACCTTCGTAACCTTGGGAAATTCCTACGCATTCTATATTATGATATGCACACGTTCTAACTACAGAACGTATTGCAGCATTCATACCTGGAGCATCTCCTCCAGAGGTAAAAACACCTATTTTTTTTATTGCTTTTGGCATTATTTTCTCTTATTAGAATAGTAAAACTACTAAAGAAAAAGGATATTACATTTATGATTTCCTTTATTTTAATAGGAGTTCTAAAACTACAACGTTTTAGTTAATAAAAAAGATATTTATTAAATATAAACGACAAAGATAATGGTCAAATTATGTTATTTTTTCTCTTCTTTTTGAGTCTTATAAGTTATAAATCCGGGTAGAGTACTTTCATTTTCAGGAGCTACTTTTTCTTCAAGAGCAACTTCTTTTCCATCCTTCTTTTTGAAAATAATTTGTAATAATTCTTTAAAAGTATCAAAGTCTACGTTATAAGACAATCCAACGCCTTGAGTGTAACCAATCGCTTCGCCAAAATTTCTGATACTATTCTCTCTATTAAATACTTTTGCGGTTAAAGTTCCGTCTTCATTTAACAAGAAATCTATCTCTGCATCCCCTGCTATAACTGTTTCATTAGCTCCAGCTCCACCAACTGGCACACCAACTTTTCCATTAATAAGTACACGGTCACTAATTTGAGTTTTTATAGTAACTCCAAATCGATCACTAGATCTATAATCTGGGCGGTTTTCCCCAGCTTCATAATTTAAACCAATATCAATTTTACCATCTTCATTGGTAAATATGCCATTGATAATACCGTTAAGTCGTTCTGCAATAGTTCCAGAAAAATTTAAATCGCTTAAACCACGAGAAAATGATCCTGTAGATAATAAATAAAGTGCTTGATTTGCGTTATCTTCTTCTGATTCTAATCGGTATTGAAGCTCTGATTTTATTGTAGAATTCACATTAGGAAATTCAAAGCTAAAATTTGGATTTAACTGTTCTAATCCTCCATTTAAATTAATATTTAATTCTACAGGTATACTTCTATTAATTGGATTATCGAGTAATGGCGAAGGGTTTGCCTGGGTTTTATAAATAGCAAGCATATCTATTCTTGCTCCAAAAGGTTCTCCATCCCAAGCAACAGTCCCTCCAGGTTGCACTATAAACTCTTTTTGAACTAAACCTCCATAAGCAAAATTATAAACCCCTTCAAAAACAGAAAAATCTCCCCACATATTAAACTTTCCATTAGTATTAATTTCAACCAATAAACCACCAACACCTCTTCCTTTTAAAGAATGTCCTGTACTTTTATCAACTATAATTTCTACTTCTGCGTCTTCGGTTACATCTAAATCAAAGGACAAGCCTAATCCTTTGATTTCATCTATAACAAACTCTCTACCTGCTTCTTTAGCTTGTTTTTGCTCCTTTGTTATAAAATGTATAAAAGAATTATCTCCAAAAGATTCTGTATCACTAATAGGAATTTTAAATACCGTTCCTTTTTTTGTTTCTCCTGCTACACTTATTAAAAGCTCATCTGTTGGACCTTGAATTTTTGCAGAACCACCTATAAAACCTTTACCAAAATAAAGGGATTCTTCAGTTTGCTTTGTATCTAAAACTAAAAGTCTTGGTGTTTTTAAGTCTATATCTAAAGCCCATTTACCAAAATTTACATGGCTTAACTCTCCATTTAAAACACCTTTAGAACTGTGTTTTACATCTGTTAAATTAACTTTATTAAAAAAGAAACTCTGATTTTTTAAAGTGACAGAAGAATTATTAGCAAAACCATAATTCACATTAAGATATGGTATAGCCAAACCTCCATTATTAATGATTAAATCACCATTAATATCTGGTTTGTTTAAGTTTCCTATTATTTTAGCACTACCAGTAACTTCTCCCCTTATTTTATTTAAAACATCTTCTAACAAAGGATTTAAAGGAACTAAATTGAAATCTTTAAACTTTAAATTAACATCTATTTTAGATCTTTTTCCAACAACACTAATATTTCCTACAGCACTAAAGGATTTTGAAAAATCATTTTTAATGCTTGCATTTACTTTATAATTAGTTAATGATGAATTTCCAGTAATATTAGCATCAAAAGAACCTAAAGGGAAATTATTCACTTTAAAACCATCAATTACAACTGTAGAATTTGGTAAATAACTTCCATTTTTTTGAAGAATATCCAATTTTCCATTAACATTACCTGCAAGCGCTAAACTATCAATATCTGGCGTTATTTTAGCTAAATCAACATTTTTGAAATCTAACTTTAAATCTTTTTCTGTTGAATCTCTTAAAAAGCCTGAAAGGCTTACCTCTTCATTTAAATGATTAACTTTAAGCTTATTTATATTAAACTCAGTTAACTTTTTATTAAACGAAATTTTATTAAACTTATCTTGTTTTTCATTAATTAACCATTTATTTCCTTTAACTGTTAAATCTGATTTCTTAAACCCGATTACAGATTCATTTTCTTCATTTATAGTATGATAAAAACTTAAATTATAACTATCGCTATTTTGTTTTCCTCCTTTAAACTCAGATCGCATAAAAAGCGTATCACTTACCGTTACGTTAATTAAATTGAATTTTGATACATTATAAAACTTAGTATTTAAACTATCTATTTCTATATATGTATTAAATAAAGGGTTTCCATTATCTACTTGAAGTTCTATATTACTTGCAAAATTATTGAATACCTTAATTTCTGGAGATTTAAACGTAAGTCTAAACTCTTCTTCTTCACTCTCTACGCGCCCCCTTATAAACGTATTTTTTCCTAACTTAATTTCAGGATAAATAACTTCTACGATTTTATTATAAACTTTAAAATTGAAATCTATATATTGGTCATCTTTTACCTCATGAGGTTCATAATTTGTATAAATATGCCCTAATGAGTTTTCAACAAGTTTCACTAAATCTTTAAATACAAAACGTCCATTTAAACTTCCTTCTATAATGTCTGGAGAATTAACTTCAATATAACGTCTAGTTTTTTCAAACCTTGAAGAAATATCAAATGCTTTAAAATAGTAAGTATCATTCTGATTTTTATAAGATGTATTTCTAAATGAAATTTTCCCAACAGCATCATCATAAGAGCTGCTGTTCATATTCATTTTTACAGAACTTTTTAAAATTGAAACACTGTCTTTTTTAACGAAGTTCAATACATTTAAATTCGCATAATCAACTTTTGCTTCAAAATCAGATTTATACACATCCTCAGAGTAATCAAACAAACCATTAAAGTTCATTCTTAAATTCTTATCATTAACAATAAGATTACCATCAAATATTTTATTTCTAATATTTCCTGCTACTTTCAATCTTTTATAGTCATAATCATTATAATTAATACTAAAGACATCACCTTTTACACCTGTATTTATAGTTTCAGCTACAAGCCCAGTTCCGTTTACATCTAAGTTAAGATTTGTTATTCCAAATTCAGGATTATCAATAAATGTCCCTAAATCAAAATTTTCCATAATAACATTACCACTGTAATTAGCGTTATCTATATCATCAATTTTAGAAATGTTTAAATTAGAATCTACAAAACCTAACTCTGTATTAATTTTAATATCTGCTATAACTTTTTTTGCTGTAACTTGAGATTGTCCAGTAATTATAAATTTCCCCAACCTACCAAAAGAAGACGGTATAGCTTCACCTAATACATTTGGTAAAAGTGCTGTTAAATCATTATATGTAGAGGTTAGATTTTTAAATCTAGCATCCATCAAAAATGTATTCGTTTCTTTTTTAAATAAGTTTTTGAACACGAAATCTCCATAAATCTTTGAATTTCTACTTGTGCTAATTTTTACGTTAGAAGCTGCCAAATTATTTAAGGTACCCATTAAATCAACATCAAATTTAGCATATTGATTTTGGCCAAATTCATTATAAAAGCCATTTAAATCATCAAGCAAAACATTAGATTTTCTGAATGTAGCAGCAACTCTTACCTTATCTTCAAACTGTTTAAAATATTTCCTATCATAAGAAAAAAGAATCTCACCTTTTAAAGTAGATTTTTCGGTTTTAATTTCTAGGTTCTCAAATTTCATATCTGTTAAAGTATATGAAAAATCAGTCATCATATTTTTAAGAGCTAATCCTTTATGGTCTTCAAGATTAAGCGTATTTATTCTAGCACTTACATCACTACCATTTATTAAAAAATTTGTAGCGTTTATATTTAAGTTTTTAAAACGAAGTATGTTTTCGTTTTCCTTATTTTCATCGGTTAAGTTAAAAATTCCGTTATAAATTGATACATCACTAGATGATAATAAAAAAGAACTCTTACCAACACGCGGATTATCATTATCAAATCTAGCAACAAAGATATCAAGATTAGTACCTGTAGTATCTTTATATGTTTTTATATTGAAAACAAGATCAATAATATCTATATCTCCAAAAACCAATTTACCGTTAATTACATTATTAAATCCAAGAATTGAAGTATTTAGTTCGGCTATATTTATGAGCGTATCTTGTTTATAATCTTCAATGTAAATATTTTTTAATTCGACATCGCCATTAAATTGCAATCCAACTTTATCAATATTAATATTTGTCCCAAAATCGTCATTTAAACGTTTTGTAGCATAATTACCAAGACTTATTTGAACTGAAGGGATAGAAAGTATTAACACCAAAATGATGAATAACAGTAGAAGAATAACTACTAATTTTGATACTATTTTGAGAAATTTCTTGATACTTCCTTAACGTTATAATTAATTTAATAAATAACTATTTAATATTTACAAAGGTCTACATAAAAACCAAGTAAAACCAAACAAGTTAAAATCTATTTAAACATTTTTTTAAAAATAAAAATGAGTAATTTTGTATTTACGAATAAAATGAGAGCTACAGATTTTTATATATGTTCAAAATTAACAATTATTGTGCCTAATATTTATTAATGTCTTCACAAAATATTTACATCCTAGGAATTGAGTCGTCATGTGATGATACAGCGGCTTCTGTTATATACAACGGTAAAATTTTAAGTAACATTGTTGCTAGTCAAAAAATTCATGAAGAGTTTGGCGGGGTTGTACCAGAATTGGCCTCTAGAGCGCACCAGCAAAATATTGTTCCTGTGGTGCATCAAGCATTAGCTAAAGCGAATATCACTAAAGAACAATTAAACGCCATTGCTTTTACTCGTGGACCAGGTTTAATGGGGTCTTTACTTGTTGGGACATCTTTTGCTAAATCTTTAGCATACGGATTAAACATTCCGCTAATAGATGTAAATCATATACAAGGTCATATCTTAGCTCATTTTATAGATGAAGAAGGTTTTGAAAAACCTCCATTTCCATTTTTGGCTATGACCATTTCTGGAGGACATACTCAAATTGTAAGAGTAGACAATCATTTTGATATGACTGTAATTGGCGAAACCATTGATGATGCCGTTGGAGAAGCTTATGATAAAAGTGGCAAAATTTTAGGCTTAGGCTATCCTGCTGGACCAGAAATAGATAAACGTGCACAACATGGAAACCCAAAGGCTTACAAGTTTACAAAACCTAAAGTAGATGGTTTAAATTTTAGTTTTTCTGGATTAAAAACGGCTATTCTTTATTTTATTCAGCGTGAAGTAAAAGCAAATCCAAACTTTATTGAAGAAAACCTTAATAATATTTGTGCATCAATACAATATACTATTATTGGTATTTTAATTGATAAATTGAAATTAGCAACCAAACAAACCAATATAAAACACATTGCAATTGGTGGTGGTGTATCTGCCAATTCTGGAATACGACAAGCGCTTAAAAATGGAGAGCAAAAATTTGGATGGACAACTTATGTTCCAAAATTTGAATTCACTACAGATAATGCTGCAATGATAGCCATTGTTGGTTATTTGAAATTTTTAGATGAAGATTTTGCAAGTCAAGATGTTATGGCTTCTGCTAGATTGAAAATATAATAAATGAAACTAAATAAACCACATATTTATTTTTGGGTAGCTTCTGTACTTACTTATATTGCTGGTTTATTGAATAAAAATTCGGAGAATACTATAGATATAAACGTACATGATACTTATTACATCTTAGCCTTTTATCATTTAGCGACTTTAATCTCTATAACATTTATAATTATAGGCATTATATATTTTTTTCACTATAAATTCAAAATTATACTAAACAGGTTATTAACGTACATACATACAATAATTACTATTATTGGATTTGGACTGTTATTGCTTCCTACTAACTTTTTTAATAAAAATGAAGACAATTTCTCCTTGTTCGATTCATCATCTTACTATTCAACCGCAGCTGTTGTAATTTTTATATTATCAATTCAAACAATCCTATTATACAATTCTTTATCAAGCGCTTACCGATGTTTTTTTAATAATAAACAAACAATATAGACTTAAACCAATGCAACTCTTTTATAATTCTGAAATAAATAACGAAACCATCGAGTTTTCTTTTTCAAGAGAAGAAAGCAAGCATATTGTAAAGGTATTACGTAAAAACATTGGTGATACGTTAAATATAACCAACGGAAAAGGAAGTTTGTTTATAGCAGAAATTACGGTTCCAGATATAAAAAAATGCTTCGTTAAAATAATATCTAAAACCAATCAACCTCGAAAAAACTACAAACTACACTTAGCGGTCGCTCCAACAAAAATGAACGATAGATACGAATTGTTTTTAGAGAAAGCTACCGAAATTGGTATCGATACCATTACTCCAATTATTTGTGATCATAGCGAACGTAAAATAATAAAAGCAGAGCGTTTAGAAAAGATTCTACAATCTGCCATGAAACAATCTCTAAACTTATACTTGCCTGTTTTAAAGCCAGCAATAACGTTTAAAGAATTCATGAAACAAGATTTTAATGGCTTACAGTTTATTGCACATTGCGAAAAAACTAATAAAAAATCTCTAAAAAAGGAACTTACACCAAATAAAGACGTTACTATATTAATTGGTCCAGAAGGCGATTTCTCAACTAAAGAAATTAGTTTAGCTATAGAAAATAGTTTTATTCCTGTAACTTTGGGAGAAACACGCTTAAGAACAGAAACTGCAGCTATTGTAGCATGCCATTCTGTAGCCTTTACAAATGAATTATAACCCTATGAAAAAAGCTATATTACTTTTAATTTTGAGTTTTTCATTCCTCATTAATCATGCTCAAGATTTAGCTATCCTAAAATATAATGGCGGTGGTGATTGGTATAGTAACCCAACAGCACTGCCAAATTTAATTGAGTTTTGTAATAAAAACATAAATACTAAAATATCACCTAAACCAAAAACAGTTGAAGTTGGTAGCAGTGATATTTTTCAATATCCACTTCTGCACATGACAGGACATGGCAATGTTTTTTTTAGTGAAGCAGATGCCGAAAATTTAAAAAACTACTTAATCTCTGGTGGCTTTCTTCATATTGATGATAATTACGGTATGGAGCCGTACATTAAAAAAGAATTAAAAAAAGTATTTCCAAACAAAGAATTGATCGAATTACCCACTGCGCACCCTATATTTAACACCATTTATAAATTTCCCAAAGGCTTACCAAAAATCCATGAACATGATGGTAAACACCCACAAGCTCTTGGATTATTTCA
The DNA here is from genome assembly GCA_938003745.1 of uncultured Algibacter sp. Classification (GTDB taxonomy): domain Bacteria; phylum Bacteroidota; class Bacteroidia; order Flavobacteriales; family Flavobacteriaceae; genus Postechiella. Next base: position 3,685 of record CALKXS010000068.1, on the reverse strand, counting down.
AGATGGTAAACTTATATTATTATTTACTTTTGAAAGTGATTTAGGAGATGGTTGGGAAGATCAAGAAATACACAATGATCCTGCAGATGTAAGACAGAAAGCTTTAAGAATGGGTGCAAATATTATTAAATATGCTTTTGAAAATTAAATGTTTTATACTTAACATTAATCATGAGTGATTTTTTTATAATTATAATTGAATGGTTTTTTGATTTAAACACTGATGAAGATATTACCTTAAAAAAGATAATCATTACCATATTAAAAGTTATAATTTTCATTTTAGTTCTATTAATAATTCTATATTTTCTTTTAAATAAAAAAGAGACTATAATTATTTCAAATATGATATTTACTCTTTAAATAATTAAAACAACAAATAATCTTGCAACTAACTCACTACAATACAAACTTCAAAAAACAAACATTCCCAATTATTCTTGTTTGTGATAACGTTACAAACGCACCAAACTTGGGTAGTTTATTTAGAATATCTGATGCTTTCGGTATCGAAAAGCTAATACTTTGTGGTGAAAACATTACTATTGGTCGAAAAATAACAAAAACCTCTAGATCTACTGAAAAAGTAGTAATTTATGAAATTTCAAAATCGGCTTCAAATGTTGTTACAGATTTAAAAAATGATGGCCATCAAATCATCTCTATCGAAATAACGAATAACAGTAAGCCCATTCATAATTTTAAATTTTCAGCAAAAAAACCTATTGTTTTAGTTATAGGCGATGAAAATTTTGGGGTTTCAGAAACTATATTAAATCAATCGGACGCTACAATACACATTGACATGTTTGGTGATAATAGCAGTATGAATGTAGTACATGCAACAAATATTGCTTTATACGAAATTACAAAACAGCTTTTATAAAGCGTTTTTATATATTTACTAAATGAACTCGAACACCATATCTAACGGTATTTTAAAAGCTCTAGCTATAATACTGAGCATTGCTTTAACATTGTTTTTTCTTTATAAAATACAATCAGTTATAGTATACATTGCTATTGCAGCTGTGATTTCCTTAATAGGAAGGCCTATAACGCTATTCTTAACAAACAAACTAAAATTTAAAAACATAATTGCCGTTATTGTTACCATGGTATTGCTTTTAGGCCTTTTTATAGGTTTAATAGGCATGTTTATCCCTTTAATTGCAGAACAAGGTCATAATTTATCACTACTAAACATAGAACAGTTACAACTTAACATTGAAGGATTATATAAAGAAGTCATAACTTATTTTGAACTGAACCAAATTGACGTAGAAAAATCAATAAAGCAGTCAAACTTATTATCTAAAATAGATTATGCGCTTATTCCCAACTTATTAAATTCACTTTTAAGCGGCTTTGGAAGCTTTAGTATTGGGTTGTTTTCTGTATTATTTATATCATTTTTCTTTTTAAAAGATAGCCGGTTATTTGAAAACGGCATCATGACTTTCATTCCTGACAACAAAGAATCACGTTGGAAAAAATCTTCAGAAAAAATTAAAGATTTACTATCTAGATATTTTGTTGGGCTTATTTTTCAAATTCTAATTCTATTTGTCATCTATACCATTGTGCTATTCATATTCGGAATTAGCAACGCTATTGTTATTGCTTTTTTATGCGCCTTACTAAACCTCATTCCTTATGTTGGACCATTAGTAAGTGCTGTTTTAATGATTATTTTAAGTATGTCTAGCAACTTAGGATCTAGTTTTAGCGACGTTATTTTACCAAAAACAGGTTATGTAATCATAGGTTTTATTATCGCTCAACTGGTAGACAATTTCTTTAGTCAGCCCATAATCTTCTCTAAAAGTGTAAAATCTCATCCTTTAGAAATATTTTTAATTATTATTATTTCGGGTATTCTTTTTGGGGTTGTAGGTATGATTGTCGCAGTACCAACATACACCGCAATAAAAGTTATTTTAAAAGAATTTTTATCTGAAAACAAAGTTGTAAAACGCCTTACCAAAGACTTATAGCATCAACTTGAACACATCTATTTTAAATACAGAAACACAGGATTCTATAAACAAGAATATAAATTCTGATATTAACACATTATTACTTCAAAAAACACCTTTTTCTTCGGAAGATATAAAAGAAATCATAGAACAAATTGAAGCTAAAAAACGTTGTAAAAAGAAGTTATCGACTTGGTTTGAATGCAAAAACATCTATTACCCAAACAAGTTAAATATTGAGCAAACGTCTTCAGAAATAACCGCTAAATATAAAGCAAGTTTAGTCAAAGGAGAATCTATAATTGATTTAACAGGAGGCTTTGGAGTAGATTCTTATTACTTTTCTAAACAATTCAAGTCTGTAACGCATTGCGAAATAAACCGATCACTTTCAAATATTGTAAACCATAATTACAAGCAGCTACAAGTTAATAACATCAAAACTATAAATTCAAATGGTATTAAACACATACAAGATGCTGAAACCACTTACCATTGGATTTACATAGACCCTTCTAGACGACACGATAGTAAAGGCAAAGTTTTCTTTTTGAATGATTGTTTGCCCAATGTTCCAGAGCATTTAGATTTACTTTTTAGTAAATCTAAAAATATCATGATAAAAACATCTCCTTTATTAGATTTCGCTGTTGGTATTAATGAATTAAAACACGTTAAAACCATTTATGTTATTGCTGTAAATAACGAAGTAAAAGAACTTCTTTGGGTTTTAAAAGATGATTTTAATGGTGATATTAATATTATAACAACCAACTTAAAAAAAGAAGAGAAAGTATCTTTTTCTTTTTTAATGTCTGAAGAAAAAAAAGCAAATTCAGAATACCATTTACCATTGTCTTATTTATACGAACCCAATGCTGCAATAATGAAATCTGGAGGTTTTAATGAAATATCTAAGCAACTCAATATTTACAAACTTCATAAACATTCGCATTTATACACATCAAACAATAATATTCCATTTCCAGGGCGAACATTTAAAATTGACTCGGTTTTACCATATAACAAAAAGGCTTTAAAAAAACTTAGAATTACTAAAGCAAATATTACAATTCGGAATTTCCCAGAAAGTGTTTCTCAAATACGTAAAAAACTTAATATTAAAGACGGTGGTGAGATATACTTATTTTTTACTATAGATTTAGATGATAATAAAATAGCAATAATCTGCTCAAAACTTAAATAATGACACTTCAAGAATTAACAGGAACATATAATATAACTGGAAGGAATCAAGACGCAGAAACAAACATATATAAAGGCATACTTAGTTTAACCATTGATAACAACAATAGAATACACGCTAAGTGGGTTATAAATAACAATCAAGAACAAATAGGCTACGGCTTTTTTAAAAATGATATTCTTGTGATTAACTTCAAATACAAAAGTGAAGATAATAAAACCTATAAAGGTGTTGTTGTGTACAAATGCATCACCAAAGACCTCCTAGATGGTTTTTGGTCTGAAAAGTACGGAAACCCTTTATTTTTGGGTGAGGAATGTTGTTTTAGAGTTGAAACTCAAAAAGAATTGATAAACTAATTGAATATCCGTTTTCACTCATAATCCAGTAATATTTGCTATTACAAGTCTATCAAAGAGTTTATCTTCAAAGTATCTTCAGTTTAATTTATATACAAATTCATTGAGGTATAATTGAAGATACTTTCCTTTTATTTTGT
>CALKXS010000067.1 GCA_938003745.1 uncultured Algibacter sp. | reverse complement strand
CAATAAACCCGAAAAAGCGCAAGAAGAATACAAACAACGCTGGCAAATTGAAATGTGTTTTAAAGCCATGACATCTAGTGGTTTTGATATTTTAAAAACACATTTACAAGATATCGAAAGAATAGAAAAATTGATCTTACTAGTAATGATTGCTTTTATTTGGTGCTATAAAATTAGAATATACTTGCATCAAATCAATCCTATTACAATCAAAAAACATGGCAGAAAAGCTAAAAGTATCTTTAAATATGGACTTTCTTTTGTGGCTAATGTTTTGCTAAACTCTGAAAATCAAAATGATACTAATATATTTCAGTTTTTGTCATGTACTTAGATTTTTGATATAAACATTACATCCATAAAACCAGAAAATCAATTATAGACTTTACAAAACGAATGCAAGCAGGTTGGGAAATGGATCATATGGAATATCTATTGATGCATCAATCATTTGTTTATGATGATAGGCAACAGACATGCATTTACATATTCTAACGCTATAAATAAAATTAGAATTAAATGCTAGAATACGTGAAGAAGATAATTATTTTTACTGTCGCGTAACGCTTTTTGCAGAACGCTACAGTAATTTAAATATTCAGCTTAGAATAGGTTCTAGAGAAAAGCATTTTTCGTAAGCTTTAAACGAAGTTTCTCAATCGTGGGAAACATACGAAAATTTAAAACCTGCACCAGTTCCAAATATTGCTATAGCTCCCCCTCTACTCTACTTCGTATAACTTTCATAAAAACCTTGAAGAATGCAAATTGCTTATAACTTATGTTATAATTCTATTATAATTAATGATAGTTGGTAAACTAATGACGATAATAGAAGATACAATTATACATGTGATTCGAATCTAGATCATCTTTCAAAAACTAAATAATTTGTAGATAACATTCATCCATTAGGTATGAAATTTGGTTTTTGGTACAGTCTTTCTTTTTGCGGAAAACATTCTGAAGCCTACAAACGCTTTAAGGTGAATTTTTAACAGAGAATAATAGATGGGCATCAATATTTGACCCAAAATTATCTAGAAATTAGAGATTATTTAATAAACATATACAAATCGGCTTTAATTAATTGGAATCTTGACGGGTTTAAATTAGACTTTATTGATGATTTTAAACTTTATCCAGAAACAGCTACTGAAAAAAGCATCGATATAGATTAACATTCCATAAACGGAGCTGTAGATAGATTGCTAACAGATATGATGCAAACATTACGCAACATTAATCCAGACATATTTATCGAATTCAGACAAAAGTATACAGGAGCAGCAATGCGTAAATACGGAAACATGTTCCGTACTTTTGATTGCCCTAGAGATTTTGCAATGAATAGAATACAGATTGCAGATATTAGAATGTTAGCAGGAAATGCGGCTATACATTCAGGCATGATTACGTGGCATAATGATGAAAGTGCTGAAGTTGACGCATTGTAAATGGTTAGCACATTGTTTAGAGTTCCTCAAATTTCAGTAATTCTGAAAGAAATACCCAATAATCATTTAAAAATGGTTAAATTTTACACAGAATATTGGAATACTAATCAGGATGTAATCATTACAGGAAAATTTATTCCTTAAAAACCTTTAGCTAATTACCCAATCAATAGAGTTTATAAAACAATTATTGGTGTTTATGACGACAATACTGCCGAAATAAATACTACATTTAATTCTATAGATATTATTAACGGTAAGTTAACTGAAAGTATTATTCTTAAAAACATATCAAACTTTATGAATTATTCTATCACAACACATAATTGTGTTAGAGATATAATTTTACAGGAAAATATAAAAATCAATAAAGGTATAACAGAAATAATGGCACCTGCTTGTGGATTAATTAAACTAACTAAAAACAATTAAATATGGGAGTGCTATCAATTATCTCATTCTTAGGTTTCACATTATTAATAGCATTTATTGCATGGTATACTACTAGAAAAACTGACGAAAGATCGGCTGATTGTTTATTACCTTGGTGGTAGAAGTTTAGGTATAATTACAATTGCTGGCTCTCTACTTTTAACAAATTTATCAGCAGAACAAATTGTTGGTCTTAATGGTCTGCCTTTTGTCCAAGGCGTATTAGTTATGGCATGGGAAACTCTAGCTACAATTTCTATGATTGTAACAGCCATTTACCTATTACCAAAATACATGCGATCTAGTATTACAACTATTCCTGAATTTGTTCAAGCATGTTTTGATACGCAAACAAAGTCTATATTATCGATATTATTTTTAGTCGCTTTTGGATTTGTATTACTTCCAACCATATTACACTCTAGTTCGTTAGCTTTTAGTACGATGTTTGGTTTGCCAGAAACATTGGGTGTATTACAATCAACAGTGATTTGGGTATCGGTTTGGTCTATTGGAATTATTGGTTCAATATATGTCATATTTGGCGGACTGAAAGCCGTTACTGTTTCAGGTTTAGTAAACACTATAGGCTTACTTATTGGAGGATTAGCTCTATTCAATAACTTAACGCAACAAATCAAAATTATAGATTTGTAAAATGAGTAAAATAAAACATCGAAAATTATCTCTTAAAGAAAGAATCATCATAGAGACTTTATTAAAGGAAAATAAGACTCAATCTCACAT
>CALKXS010000066.1 GCA_938003745.1 uncultured Algibacter sp. | reverse complement strand
ATGACAGAATTGTTCAGTCAGAATACTAAAATTCAACAAAGTATGAGCAGAAAAGGAAATTGTTGGGATAATGCAGTAGCTGAAAGTTTTTTCAAATCAATTAAATACGAATGTACTAACCGATATAAATTCAAAAGTATTATTCATGCTGAATTGGTAATAAAACAATATATGAAATGGTATAATAATGAACGATTACATTCGTCTTTGGACTACAAAACTCCAGCAGAAAAAGAATTAGAAATCAGAGTAAAAAATTATAAAAAAGTGGCTTAAAAATTTTGTCCTAAATTTATTAGGCAGTCCACTTTTAAGGATAGTGTCATAAACTTCGAAATAATCTTCATGCAATTTTAACAATTTCAGATCAATTTCTTCCAAAATCAAATTTAAAAAAGGCAACTAAAAAGTTATACTAAACAAATGATAAAAAATAAGAATATCCACAATTAAAAAACCAACCTTTACAAGTTGGTTTTTTCACTTACAACATAAATTATGTAGGTAATTTTAGTCTAAGGCAGGTATACGCAATACTTGACCAGGATAAATTTTATCTGGGTGTGAAAGCATTGACTTATTCGCTTCAAAAATAACAGCATATTTCATAACATACCCGTAAAACGTTTTTGCTATTTCACCTAATGTATCACCGCTTATTACAGTATAAAACTGTGCTTCTGGTTCTACGTTTTCAACTGTCATTTGGTCGTCTACTGTTACAATTCCGTTAGAATTACCAACAACTAAAACAACTTTTTCTTTTGTTTCTTGATCATAAGCTGCACCTATAATAGTTGCAACATCACCATCAATTAAAATATTTAAATTTTCAACCTCTAATTGCAAATCTATTATAGTAAGCACTATATTAGCGGCTTCTTCTTCTGTATCTATTTTTCCAATTCCGAATATTTTATCTCCTTCGTTTTTAATAAATGAAAATAGTCCCAATTTTTGTTTAAGTTTTTTCAGGGTTAATACTTTGGTGTTACTATTAATTAAGACACAACAATTTACAATAAGTCACATAAAAAAAGAAACTGCTTAAGAAAATAATTCCTTAAACAGTTTCTTAACAAAGTAACCAACCAAAAACTTATTCAACCCTTGTATTTTTTCTTGGGTTCTCTATTTTATCTTTTCTAAACTTACGTTTTTTATTACCTTTAGCTTTCGCTAATTTCCCTTTTACATTACTAGATTTTAAATACTGAATGTAACTTTGTCCTTGAAACTCATAAACAGTTTTAGATGCTGGATGATATAACTCTATCTTACTATCGTTAATAACGCTCAATTCGAAATATTCATTGTCAAACGAATCATAATCTAATGTTAAAGTTTTTAAAAAATTATTTCTAGTAACATTTCCAACGCCATACTCTCCAATATAATCCCAAACTAGTTGGTTTGTACTTGTTCCTGTTAGATCTTGCGAACTTTGAAATGTTGAATCATTTCCTCCTGGTAAAAACTGTAAAAAATTTTCATTATTAAATTCATTTAAAGCACCAAGATCACTTGTATATGTTTTTTCCCAAGCATGATACTCTTGCAAGAAGTAATGAATATTATCATAGAACACAAAACCATAATCAAACTCGCTACGCTGATATCCGTCTAAAAAGTAAGACGTATCATTATTTGGGTTATAAAGTTCTATTGTATTATTATCTACTTGAAATACATCAAAAGTTGAAGTTGCGTCTAAATCATGATCAACATCTAAAATCATATCATAAGCATCATAACTTGCTACGTCAATACCATAACCATTACCACTATTACCAATACCTACCAAGTTATTGTTTGCATACAGCGTTCCGTTTCTAAACGAAATAGTAAAAGCTTTTTGTAAAAACGGATTCTCTCCAAAACCTTTAGTAGCGTTTATATCTACATACCATAACTCATAAGAGTTTAATAACTGATTAACTGATATTCCTGAATCATCATTAAAATCATCTACTACAACCTCTGTATAACATGAAGTGAATAGTGTTACTATTAATGAGAAACTTAAAAGTAATTTTATATGGTTCATAATCTATTATTTTAGGGTTTATATTATATCTGTTTTCAAAACACATGCCAAAAAATATTTTTAATGTTTTCATCAGTTAACAATCAGCAATATTTTATGTATTTTTGACTTGTTAATTTTTGATTCAGACTATGGACAAACCTTTAAAATATGCGGTTTTTGGTGCAGGGAGTTGGGCTACAGCAATTGTAAAAATGCTTTCTGAAAACCTTGATGAAATTGGTTGGTACATGCGTAGCGCTTACACCAAAGAACATTTATTAAAAGAACAACATAACCCAAACTATTTAAGCTCTGTTGAGTTTCATTTAGAGCAGTTAAAAATTAGTAATGATATTAATGAAATAGCCGAATATGCAGATGTTTTAATTTTTGTTATTCCTAGTGCTTTTATTCATAGTGAATTACAAAAATTAACTTTTGATATTTCCAATAAAACCATAGTCTCTGCAGTAAAAGGTATCATGCCAGAAACAGGCTTATTAGTTGGCGAGCATTTTCATGAAGCTTATAAAATCCCTTATCCCAATATAGCCGTTATTGCTGGCCCTTGTCACGCCGAAGAAGTTGCTCTAGAACGTTTATCTTATTTAACCATTTCTTGTTCAGATTTTGAAAAGGCACAACGTATAGCCAACGCCTTGTCTAGTAATTATATAAAAACTAAAACTAGTGATGATGTTATTGGTATTGAATACGCTGTAATGCTTAAAAACATTTATGCCATTGCTGCTGGAGTTTCTCATGGTTTAGGGTATGGAGACAACTTTCAAAGTGTATTAATGAGTAACGCTATTAGAGAAATGAAACGTTTTATTAAAAAGAGACACAAAATGAAACGCAACATTAATGACTCGGCTTATTTAGGCGATTTATTAGTTACTGGCTATTCTGTTTTTTCTAGAAATAGAATGTTTGGAAACATGATTGGGAAAGGCTACACTGTTAAATCTGCCCAAATGGAGATGAATATGGTAGCCGAAGGCTATTACGCTACAAAAAGCGCTCATTTACTTAACGAAAATAACGAAAAGAAGTCACAACTACCTATAATTAATGCCGTTTATAATATTTTATACGAAGGAAAAAATCCCAAAAAAATATTTAAAAAATTAACTGATAAGTTAGATTAGGAAACAACTTAAATAATTACATCCTTTAAACGCTTTCCATAATCAAATAAAGCTTTAATTTCTTTAAGACTAGCAATACGCTCTTTTCCAAATATTAATAACGAACTCCCATTAGATTCTACGTGATAGTATGGATTACTCTCAAAGAAATGAGTCAGGTCATCATTAAAAAATCTTTTTATATAAGCTTCATTATGCCCTAATAAGTGAAAACGATTAGAGAAATCTTCATGATCTTGAATTGGAATATCTTTATAACCAGCAAAACCAGAAAGTTTTTCTAAAAACCCTTCTCTATCTAAAGTAAACTCAGGAATTGCTTTATCTAACTGTATATGAAGCATGGTAGAACGCACTACTTCTTTCGCTATAAACTCCCCTTCTGAAAACTCTATATCAAATAATCTTGCAGATTCATCTTTATGTGATAACTCATTATAAATATGGTTAATATGCTTGGTGTTAAAAAACAAAAAATCATCTAAAAACGAAATTTCTTTTTGCTTTTTAGGGCTATAATTATAGTTATAATCTTCTGATAGAACCTCAATATTTGTTTGTCTTCGTGTTAAGCTCTTTTTAATCATTTTTGGCACAGGAAGCATACGCCTTAAAGCAAAAGGGTGTTCAGAATCTGTATCATGCATATCCAAACCAACCACATCAAAATGACCGCCTCGCTTTTTAAATAATTCTTGATAGCTATGCATGTTTTCCATAACTGTATGATCAACAAATTCACACATAGAAAAATCTACAATAACATCTTGATCTTCAGGAACAGCATCTAATTGCTCTTTAAGTTTGTAATAATTTAAAAAACTACAAAAATGTTTTACACTAACATAAAAATTATTTTGGGCACCTTCTTCCTTAAACATCAAAACGTTTGGTTTTAAAACGTTTCTTAAAAATAATCCAACACTTTTATTTATTACAATATGAATAATTAATGTTGCTAGTACACCAGCAATAATACCTGTAATTAAACCTATTTTTAAGGTAACAATTAGGGTTACAAAAAAGATAACTAATTGTTCTTTACCAATTGAAAATATTTTGGTTATAACCGTTGGCGCAGCTAGTTTATAACCTGTATACACCAAAATAGCCATTAAAGCAGGTAATGGTATTCTAGTAAGTTGTGTACTAAATAAAACAATAAACAATACTAAAAAAACAGCATGAAAAAAGTTAGCAGATCTGTTACTAGCTCCGTTATTTACATTTACAGAACTTCTAGCAATTACAGTTACAACATTTAAACCGCCTAACAACCCACTTCCCACAGTTGCTAACCCAAGTGCTTTTAAGTCTCTATTAACATTAGAGCGACGCCTTTCCGGGTCTAATTTATCTACAGCTTTTATACTTAAAAGCGACTCTATACTTGAAATAAGAGTTAATGCTAAAACACTACCAAAAAAAGAAAAACTCCAAATACCACTAAAGTTTGGAATAGGAATATCTGCAATTATAGTTTGAATGGTTGGAATTCCTGAAATCATATATTTTTGAGATATAGGATTTGGCTCGTGTAACCACATTTCAAAATAATAACTAAAACCAATAGATAAAAGTACAATCCACATTGGAGCAGGAATAAGTTGCAGATATTTATTTCTTATTTTAGAATAAAACAACATGATTGCCAAACTTATAACTCCAGCTAAGGCTGCAAAAATCAACCCTTTATTTCCGTAATGTATTGCATCATTTATAGTATATGGTATTTCAAGAAGATAATCAATAGTATCTTCTCGTTTTATTTTATGCGCTAACATAATGTGAAATTGTTTTCCTAAAATAATAAGACCAATGGCCGCAAGCATACCTTGAATAGCAGAAGACGGAAAAAAATCGGCTAATGTTCCCATTCTAAAAAAACCTAGAAGCATTAGAAATACTCCCGAAAACACGATAGCAACATAAGCACTTTCCAAACCTAAAGTTGAAATAGCAACTAGAAGCACACCTACCAATCCATTACCAGGACCAGAAATAGTCACATGACTACCTCCTAAAATAGAAACCATAATACCACCAACTACTGCAGCTATAATACCTGCTATTGGTGGCGCATCACTAGCCATAGCTAAACCTAAACCTAAAGGCAATGCTATAAGACTGACTACAAAACCAGAAAATATATTCTTAGGTAATGTGCTAAAAAATTCTGTTAAGTTATTTTTTTTTAGACTCATTGTAATATTAACACGTCGGTTGGTAATTCGGTTAAAATATGTTCGATATCATGCGGGAATAAACGATCCCAAAAAGTCATTTTGGAAGGTGCATTCATAACCAACAAATCAGCACGAGATATTTGTGCATAATGTCCTATTGAATACCCTTTTTTTCCAAAAATAGGCTGTAATTTTATTTTTTTATTCTCTATATAAGCTTCGGGTATATGCTCTATAATTTCTTTAATTCTAGAGTTTTCTCTTAAACTAATTCTCTCTTTGGCTATAGTTGCTCTTCTTAAAGATTTATCATCATTAACCTTAACATCAATTTGTTCTTCATTAATTTCTTCAACAATTGTAATTTTTTGAACCTTTAATTTATTTGCCATATAAAAAGCAGCCTTTATGGTTTGTTCTGTTCTTGGATCTTTAAGTCCATTTACTACAATATGCTCACAAGGAATCCGCTCTACCGAAGGCTTAATTAAAAGAAGAATAGAACACTTAGCTTGTCTTGTTATTTTTCGAGCTATAGACCCTACATAATACTTAAAAAGCTGCTCACGTTTTACTGCTCCAAGAATAAGAAGATCTATTTTTTTCTCTTCGGAAGCAGATAAAATAGCCTCAACGGGCTCTCCATTTTTAAAAATTACTTCAGAATCAAGTTTATCTTTATTAAAATCATGCAGAATAACACGAAGCACATTAATTTTCTCTTCTGAAGCTTCTCCAACGTGAATTAAGAATAACTTAGCTCCAAAAAACACACTAAGTCGCGCTGCCTCAAAAAGGTTCGCTTTTAAATTAGGTGAATATGCTACACCAATACCTATACTTTTAAAGGGTTTTAATGACACGGTTGGTTATTTTTTTCTTGAACATGTAATATAGTATTTTTTTAAAACATGCAATAGCGACTTTTTGTTTAAATTAGTATTTTTAAACAGGAAGTTTACATTATGATAGAATTAGCAGGCATTATCATTTTAGGAATATTAGCACAATGGGTAGCATGGAAATTTAAAATTCCGGCAATATTGCCTTTAATTTTAATAGGGCTTCTTGTAGGGCCAATTGCCTCCGAGTATTTATCTGAAGATAACACAAAGTGGATTGAACCCATTTGGAATGGAAAAGAAGGTTTATTTCCTGGCGAAAGTTTATTCTATTTTGTATCGTTAGCTATTAGCATTATTTTATTTGAAGGTGGCCTTACCTTAAAAATTAGCGAAATAAAAAATGTAGGTCCGGTTATAACCAAACTTATTACTCTTGGTTCTTTAGTAACCTTCTTTGGTGCTGCATTAGCAACTCATTACATTTTTAGTTTAAGCTGGCAAATATCGTTTTTGTTTTCTGCATTAATTATTGTGACAGGTCCAACAGTAATAACCCCAATTTTAAGAAACATTCCTTTAAAAAAAGATGTATCAGCCGTTTTAAAATGGGAAGGGATTTTAATTGACCCTATTGGAGCTCTTGTTGCTGTATTAGTATTTGAATTTATTAGTGTTGATGCTGGTGGCGAATTCACAAAAACAGCACTTATAGAGTTTGGAAAAATAGTATTGTTTGGCTCTACTTTCGGTTTCACCTTTGCTCACGCTTTAAATTTTATAATCAATAAAAAACTAGTACCTCATTACCTATTAAACGTTTTTGCATTAGCATCTGTATTGGGTGTTTTTGTCTTATCTGATAGTTTTGCTCACGAATCAGGCTTATTAGCAGTCGTAGTAATGGGTATGGTTTTAGGAAATTCAAAATCGGCATACCTTAAAGAACTTCTTTATTTTAAAGAATCTTTAAGTGTTTTACTTATTTCAATATTATTTATTTTACTAGCTGCCAACATAAATATTGGTGATTTGCGCTTAATTTTCAACTGGGATACAGCTATTCTATTTGCTGTTGTTATTCTTATAATTAGACCTATTGGTGTGTTTTTAAGCACACATAAGTCTTTATTGAAATTCAATGAAAAACTTTTTATTAGTTGGGTCGGTCCCCGTGGTATTGTTGCTGCTGGTATAGCTTCTTTATTCGGGTTAAAACTAGCTAAAAATGGAGTTGAAGGTGCTGAATACATTACACCTTTAGTTTTTATGATTGTTTTAGGAACGGTTTTACTTAACGCTACAACTGCTCGATTTTTTGCCAAAACAATTGGAGTATTTCTTAAAAAATCTGAAGGTATATTAATTATTGGTGCTTCACAGGTTTCAAGATTAATTGGACGTTATCTAGAAGACAACAACAGACATGTTGTTTTAATTGATAGTAACCAAACAAATATACAGTTAGCTCAAGAAATAGGTTTGGAAGCTATTAACACAAATATATATTCTGAAAACCTAACTGACAACATTGAGCTTAACGATGTTGGTTTTTTAATGGCTTTAACTGGTAGTCCAGATATAAATAAATACGCTATTAATAAATTCAGTGATCAATTTGGTGAAAATGGATCATTTAGATTAATTACTATTAATGAGATGCAAAACCCTACAAATAATACCAAAGAAGGTTTATTTTCGCATACAGATGATTTTATCTTATTAACCGAAGTAGCTCGTAAATTCCCTGAAATACATGAAATTGAAATCAATGATAAGGTGCATTATGAATCTCTTATTGAGCAAACTAATAATGATAATGATATAATTCCATTATTAGTAAAAGATAAAACAGGAACTTTAGAGATTATTTCATCTTATAATAAGGCGATTGAAAATGTAGCAGAAGGTTATAAATTAGTTTACCTTGGAAAAAGCATGAAATAAAAAAAGGCTTCCACAACAGAAGCCTTTTCAACAAGTTTTATAATACTACTAACCTTTTATCTGTAGATTAGAGAATTCTTTAGAAACAACAAGTGTATTGTCTTTAAACTGAAGATCTTTTAAATCTACATATTCGTTATCTAATTTAATAGATTTCACATCAAAAGGTAACCCAAATAAATTAATTTTGAATGTATTGTAAGACGTAACATATTTACCTCTTTTATTTATTCTAATGATTAATTTATCCTCGCTTCCTTTTAAATTGAACTTTCTTAGGCTATATCGTCCTTTAGTATAATCATAACCATCATTAGCATCTTCATATAATTCAGACTCTTCTTTACCGTTTTTGTAGTATACATCTAGAGTTAACTCTTTAATAGTCTTTTCTCCAACATATTGTTGAATAGGATATTTAGGAATAACGGCTCCAGCTTTTACAAAAATAGGCATGCTGTCCAAATCTGCATCAACCCAAGTTTCTTTACCTCCAGAAACAACTTCTTTATTCCAGAAATTATACCACTCTCCTCTTGGAATATACATACGTCTTCCTTTGGCATTAGGTTCATTTATTGGGCAAATCAATATTTGATTACCACAAATAAATTCATCTATTCTGTAATGTGTTTGATTATCTTCTTGATCAAATAACACCAGTGATTTTAACATTGGCACATTATCTTGAGAATATTGGTAGAAAGAGGTATACAAGTATGGTAATAACTCATATCTAATTTCAATAAACTTTCTAACAACATCTGTAATTTCTTCATCAAAAGCCCATGGTTCTTGATCGCCATGATCTCCAGAAGAATGTGTTCTACAAAATGGGTGGAAAGCTCCTAATTGAATCCAACGTGCGTATAACTCACCATTTGGTTGTTCAGCAAAACCACCAATATCCGATCCCGCAAAAGAGAATCCGGATAATGCAAGTCTTTGCGCTTGTATATTTGCGATTTGTAAATGTTCCCATGTGGCAACATTATCTCCCATCCAAGTAGATGTATAACGTTGCGTACCAGAATATGCAGAACGTGTAATTACAAACGGTCTTTTAGGGTAATTAAATCGCTTTAAACCATGATAAGTGGCACGTGCCATTTGCATACCATAAATATTATGCGCTTTGTTATGACTACAAGGGTTCCCATCATAATCATGGCGAACATCTGACGGGAATGTTTTTCCTGGAACGTCCATTACTGCTGGCTCGTTCATATCATTCCACACTCCTTTTACACCTATATCTTCAATAAGCTCTTTAAATAACCCTGCCCACCATTCTCTTACATCTGGTCTTGTAAAGTCTGGAAAGTAGCACTCCCCTGGCCACACTTTACCTTTCATATAAGGACCATCTGCACGTTTACAGAAGTAATCTTTATCTAAACCTTCTTTAAAAACACTATATTCATTATCTATCTTAATACCTGGGTCTATAATAACAACGGTTTTAAAGCCGTCATCTGCTAATTCCTTAACCATTCTTTTTGGATTAGGAAAATACTCCTCACTCCAAGTAAAACAGCGGAATCCTTCCATGTAATCAATATCTAAATAAATAGCATCACAAGGAATTTGTAATTCTCTAAACTTAGCAGTCACTTCTTTTACATTAGACTCTGGGTAATAGCTCCATTTACATTGGTGATATCCTAAAGCCCATAAAGGAGGTAACTCTGGTGTTCCTGTTAGATCTGTATAACTAGTAACTACTTCTTGCATTTTAGGACCGTAAATGAAATAATAATTCATTTCTCCTCCTTGTGCCCAAAAACTAGTTACATTTCTTCTTTCGTGACAAAAATCAAAATATGTTCTAAATGTATTGTCAAAGAAAATACCATAAGATTTTCCATGGTGTAAACCTGTATAAAAAGGAATGGCTTTATAGATAGGGTCTGTGTCTTTTCCAAAGGCATAAGAATCTGTTGCCCAATTTTCAAAACGTCTACCTTTTAGGTTTAAGTGTTGAGGTTTATCCCCTAAACCATAGTAACTCTCACCACTTTGAGCCGCTTTACTCATTTTCACAATATCTCCACCAAGCTCATAGCTTTCTTCCCAATGGAAACCTTTTTCGTCTTCGCAAATAAGTATATTATCAGCAGCATCATAAATAGATTTTCTTAAATCTGATTTGAAAATGTGACAAATTAATTTTGAGGTCGTAATGATGTATTTTTCATCATCATCAGAAATTTCTAAATGATTATACCCTCTACTAGCATCTGCATCAATAGCATAAGAGAAATCATTATCGAACTTACCTACGGTTGTATACCTAAACCTAAGCACACTGTCTCTTAAAACAGTTAATTGAAGGATTACATTATTTGTTGTTGAAAAATGTAGTACGTCTACATCTTTTGAATAACTAGTTATAGTTGAAGGAAATAAATCTCCTTTATATTCTAATTCTGTATTTAATATCATATTGAGATAGCAATTAATTGGCGAAATTAGCACTTTTCGCAATTTTATTAGGTCTGATTTTATTAAAAATACAGACCTAATATTATACAAACATCAATTTTTCGTTATTTGAACTGAAAAACAGTTATTGAGAGAGGAGATAAAGTAATTTCAGCTGAAAAATCTTTACTATTCCATGATTTATTATTTATGGTAATAGCTTTTTTATTTGAAACACCGCTACCTCCAAACTCCTCAGCATCACTATTAAATATTTCAGATAATTTTCCTTTTACTGGTAATCCTATACAATATTTTTCATGAACTGTTGGTGATAAATTACAAACCACCACTACGTCATCTTTAGCCATTTTTCCTTTTCTAATATAAGATATTACACAGTTTTTATGATCATCATAGCTTATCCATTCAAAACCTTCACCAGAAAACCCTTTTTCATATAAAGCTGGTGTCGTTTTATATAACTTATTTAAAGTTTGAAAATAATTTTGAAAATTTTTATGAGGCTCAAATTCTAATAAATTCCAATCTAAACTCCCTTGAAAATCCCATTCCTCATATTGGGCAAACTCACCGCCCATAAACAATAATTTTGTTCCTGGATGTGTAAACATATATCCATATAGTAAACGAAGATTTGCAAAACGCTGCCATTCATCTCCTGGCATTCTTCCTAAAATAGAATTTTTACCATAAACAACCTCATCATGAGACAGCGGTAACATAAAATTCTCTGTAAAGGCATATGCTAAACTAAATGTAATATCATTTTGGTGATATTCTCTGTAAATAGGGTCTTTAGAAAAATAATCTAACGTATCATGCATCCATCCCATCATCCATTTCATGCCAAAACCTAACCCTCCAAGAAATACAGGCTTAGAAACCCCTGGAAATGCCGTAGATTCTTCAGCAATAGTTTGTACATCTGGAAACGATGCATATATTTCTTCGTTTAGTTCTTTTAAAAATGCAATCGCTTCTAAATTTTCTCTGCCACCGTAAATATTAGGCTCCCAGTCTCCATCTTCTCTAGAATAGTCTAAAAACAACATGGAAGCAACTGCATCTACACGCAAACCATCTGCATGGTATTGATCCATCCAATACACCGCATTACTTATTAAAAACGACTTAACCTCATTACGGCCGTAATTAAAAATTAAACTTTTCCAATCTTGATGATATCCTTTACGTTTGTCTGGGTGCTCGTATAAATTAGAGCCATCAAAAAATCCAAGACCATGAGCGTCTTCTGGAAAATGTGACGGTACCCAATCTAAAATAAGACCAATATCATTCTGATGTAATTTATCTACTAAATATTTAAATTCTTCTGGATATCCAAAACGTGATGATGGTGCAAAATACCCTGTTAATTGATAACCCCATGATGGATCATAAGGATACTCCATAATAGGCATAAGCTCTACATGCGTAAAATTCATCTCCTTGACATAAGTCACTAAATCATCTGCTAATTCATAATAAGACAAAAAACGATTTTCTTCAACTTGTCTTTTCCATGATCCTAAATGAACTTCATAAACCGAATATGGTGCATCTAAAGCGTTATTTTTTTTACGCCTTTTCATCCACTTAGCATCTTTCCATTTATAGGAATCATCCCAAATAATAGAAGCTGTTTTTGGTGGATGCTCACTACGACGAGCATAAGGGTCTGCTTTTTCTGTTGTTATACCATTATTATGGCTTTCTATTTTATATTTATATATGTTTCCTTTACCAATTAACGGAATGAATCCTTCCCATATACCGCTTTCATCCCATCTTACATTTAATTGGTGCTCACCTTCATTCCAATAATTAAAATCACCTACGACAGAAACTGATTTTGCGCTTGGTGCCCAAACTGCAAAATAAACACCATCAATACCATCAACGGTAGTAATATGCGACCCCATTTTTTCATAAAGGCGATAATGCTTACCAGCTTTAAATAAATTAATATCAAAATCTGAAAATAAACTATGTGGTTTTACCTGTGTCATAATTATAGTACAAATCCATTAGGTATTACAGCATCTTTTTTAATAACTACAATACCATCTCTAATGGCATATAAATCGGTTTCTGTATCTTCTAAATGTTTTCCTCCATTAATACGTACATCATCACCAATACTACAGTTTTTATCAAGAATAGCATTTTTTATAAAACAACGTCCTCCTATACCTAAGGTATTAATGTTTGGGTTAGAAACATCATCTAAATTCTGATAATAATCACTACCCATCATATAAGTATTTATGATATTAGACTCATCTCCAATTCTTGAACGAATACCAATAACAGACTTCTCAATTTTAGACGCACTAATAATACATCCTTCTGAAACCACTGTTTTATTCAAGGTTGTTCCTGAAACTTTTGTTGTTGGTAACATTCTTGCTCTCGTATAAATACGCTTAGATTTATCATATAAATCAAAATCTGGTAAATCTTTAGTTAAGCGAAGATTAGCCTCAAAGAAAGAATCTATGGTTCCTATATCTGTCCAATAACCTTCATACTGGTAACTTAATGTTTTATGTTTTTCAATATTTTGAGGAATAATCTCTTTACCAAAATCAATAGTACTATCATCATTCATTAACTCAATTAACAAATCTCTATTGAAAATATAAATTCCCATAGAAGCTAGGTAATTTCTACCTTCTCCTTTCATTTCATCACTTACTTCTGATGTCCATTCTGGCAATTGACTAGCATCTGGTTTCTCAACAAACGACGTAATCACATCGTTTTCATCTGCCTTTAAAATACCAAAATCTGGAGCATCTTTAGCATTTACAGGAATAGTTGCAATAGATATTTTCGCCTTACTCTTTTTATGGGCCTTAACCATTAGCTCATAATCCATTTGATATAATTGATCTCCAGAGAGAATTAAAACATAATCAAAATCATGTCTTACAAAGTGGTGCATACTTTGGCGAACCGCATCTGCAGTACCTTGAAACCACCCTTTATTATCTGGAGTTTGTTCTGCTGCTAAAACATCTACAAACGCGCTACTAAAAAAACTAAAATGATAGGTATCTTTTATATGTCTATTAAGTGAGGCTGAATTAAACTGTGTTAATACAAACATCCTTTTTATATCTGAATTGATACAATTAGAAATAGGAATATCTACAAGTCTGTACTTTCCTGCAATAGGAACTGCAGGCTTAGACCTTTCTTCTGTTAATGGATGTAATCTCGAACCTTGACCGCCACCTAATATAATGGCTAATACCTTGTTATTTATCATGCTATAGTTGTTAGTTTATGGATTTGTATAAGTTTATATATTCTTGCGCTGAAGCATCCCATGAATGATCAATCTCTATGATTTGCTTTCTTATTTTATAAAATTTAGTTTTCTTTTTATATAATTCAACCCCCCTATCTATAGCGGTATTGATTTCTGAAACCTCTGTATTTTCATGGCAAATACCAAAACCACCTTCTTCAGAAATATCTATAACAGTATCTTTTAATCCGCCAATGCTTCTTACGACAGGAATTGTACCATAACGTAATGAGTACATTTGGTTTAATCCGCAAGGTTCAACTCTAGATGGCATTAATAAAAAATCTGCTCCTGCATAAATAATATGAGATAATGTTTCATCATAACCAATAAAAGCGTTATAGACACCTTCAAACTGAACTTTTAATTTTTCTAATTCGGCCTCAACCTCATCGTTACCAGAACCTAATAATAATATATTAGCACCACCTTTTTCTAAACTATTTTTAAAAGCTTCTGGAAAAAGGTCTGAACCCTTTTCACCAACAAGTCTTCCTATAAAGGCAAACAATGGCTTATCAATATCTAAATTGAAGGTGTCACATAAGTATTTCTTATTAGCCTTCTTTCCTGCAGCAATAGTCTTTGTTGTGTATGTCTTTTTAACATAAGTATCAGTTTTGGTATTCCAAATTTTCCAATCTATACCATTTAGTACTCCAAAACATTTAGAACTTTCGGCACTAAGTAAATCTTCTAGTCCGTTAGCATTCGTTTTCAACTCTTCCATATAACTTGGAGATACTGTTGTAACTCCCCAAGCACATTTGATAGCTGCAGCTAAAGGATTTATTTGCCCATTCCAATCTAACAATCCCACGTTATTAAAATTGAATGCAGGTATTAAGTTTACTTTATCATGCGAAAACCAACCTTGATACTGTGCATTATGTATAGTTAATACATTGGGTATTTTCCTAAAAGCCTCATATTTATCACTTTCTTGAAGCATAAAAGGTATTAACCCTGTATGATGATCATGACAATGAATAACGTTTGGATACGCATCCCAAGTAAGTAACCAGTCTAAAGCGGCTATTTGAAAAGACAAAAACCGTTCGGTATCATTAAATGAATACACATAATCTTTAAATAGTAATTCTGATACATCAACAAAAAAGATATCAAAATCTAATAGCTTTTCTTTTAATACCAGAATTCTAAAATTATAAAGATCATCTCCTATGCTTAATTCAGACTCGTATATAGTTGAAAATGTATTCTCTTGTGTAAACTTGTTGTCATAAAAAGGCATAATAACTTGTGCCTTTATTGTAGAATTACTTTGGTATTTAGGTAATGCTCCAACAACATCTGCAAGTCCACCAACCTTTGCTACTGGGTAGCATTCTGCACTAATGTGAATAATGTTCATTTGTAATATTTGCTTATGCTTTTAAACATACAAAATTATTATCAACAATTATATCTAAACGCAATTTTTAAAGAAAATAAAGTATAAGGAGTATTAATTACAATTATTAACAATAAATCGTAACAAAAAGACATTTTAAGTTTAAATCACGCAACTAAACCCTCCAATAGCCGCTAATGGGTACGATTAAGCTTTTATAGATTTAAATCATTCATTAAACTCATTTTTAACCCAATTTAATAGATATAGAGTTTAAAAGGCTTTATTTAAAGTAGAATTCTCTCTATCAAACAAGAAATATAATATTAAACTGAAGGTGTCATTATAAAATACCTTTACAACTAAATGGACAACTCATTATGATTATATCATCTGCATCAAAAAAGTAAAAACAAGTACTTGTAAAGTATTATATTATAGAAAAAGACAGAACAATAATCTAATCATTAAGTTTCAATACCGCCATAAATGCTTGTTGAGGTATTTCTACATTACCTACTTGACGCATACGTTTCTTTCCTTTCTTTTGTTTTTCAAGAAGTTTGCGCTTACGCGAAATATCTCCACCGTAACATTTTGCTGTAACATCTTTACGAAGCGCTTTAATAGTTTCTCTAGAAATAATTTTGGCACCAATAGCCGCCTGAATAGGAATATCAAATTGCTGGCGAGGTATTAGCTCTCTTAATTTTTCACACATCTTTTTACCAATATTCTGAGCATTATCAGCATGTATTAAAGCCGAAAGTGCATCTACAGGCAATGCATTTAATAAGATATCTAAACGAACCAATTTAGAAACTTTCATCCCTATTGGGTGATAATCAAAAGAAGCATAACCTTTAGAAACTGTTTTTAAACGGTCATAAAAATCGAATACAATTTCTGCCAAAGGCATTTCAAATGTTAGCTCAACACGCTCTGTTGTTAAGTAGGTTTGATTTAAAACCAATCCTCTCTTCTCAATACAAAGCGACATCACGTTACCAACAAAATCAGATTTTGTAATAATAGTAGCTTTAATAAAAGGCTCTTCAACACGGTTAACGGTTGAAGGATCTGGTAAATCTGACGGGTTGTTTACTATAAAAGCCTCATCAGGATTTTTATTTGTGAATGCGTGGTATGATACATTGGGAACCGTAGTTATTACAGTCATATTAAACTCACGTTCTAAACGTTCTTGAATAATTTCCATGTGAAGCATACCTAAGAATCCACAACGAAAACCAAAACCTAAAGCTGCCGAACTTTCTGGAGCAAACACTAACGACGCATCGTTAAGTTGTAATTTTTCCATCGAATTACGAAGCTCTTCATAATCCTCAGTGTCCACAGGATAAATTCCAGCGAATACCATGGGTTTTACATCCTCGAAACCTTCAACAATATTAGTGGTTGGTTTAGCAAAATCAGTAATAGTATCACCAACTTTTACTTCTTTAGCTGTTTTAATACCAGTAATTAAATAACCAACATCACCTGTTTTAACGGTCTTTTTAGCAACTTGTTCTAATTTTAATGTACCAACCTCGTCTGCAAAATATTCTTTATCCGTCGCAACGAATTTAATTTTTTGTCCTTTTTTAATTTCACCATTAAAAACTCTAAAATAAGTTTCAATACCTCTAAACGTATTGTAAACAGAATCGAAAATTAAGGCTTGAAGTGGTGCTTCTGGATCACCTTGGGGCGCAGGAACACGATTTATAATAGCTTCTAAAATATTACCAACACCAAAACCAGTTTTTCCACTAGCGTGAATCACTTCTTCTGGGTCGCACCCTAATAAATCAACAATATCGTCGGTTACTTCTTCAGGGTTAGCACTTGGTAAATCAACTTTATTAAGAACAGGGATAATTTCCAAGTCGTTTTCTAAAGCCAAATATAAATTAGAAATAGTCTGCGCTTGTATACTTTGAGCTGCATCTACAATAAGTAAAGCGCCTTCACATGCTGCAATAGATCTAGACACCTCATAAGAGAAATCTACGTGACCCGGGGTATCAATTAAGTTTAAAACGTATTTTTCGCCATTAAGCTCATAATCCATTTGAATGGCGTGAGACTTAATAGTAATACCACGTTCGCGCTCTAAATCCATACTATCTAGTAACTGCGCTTGTTGTTCTCTAGCAGTTACTGATCCTGTATAATCTAACAAACGGTCTGCAAGTGTGCTCTTACCGTGATCTATATGTGCAATGATGCAAAAATTTCTAATGTTCTTCATAGTCAAAATATTGCTGTTTAAAACAGCGATTGCAAAGATAGTTAAATATGTTTGTGTATGGAATAACTTAAAGCATCTTAATTCGTGTAGTTGGCAAGCCATATTTGCAGTTTACAAGAAATAGGTCTTAAAAAGGATTTTATACCTGTCCTTTTGTGGTGTAAATATAAGCCAGTAATTAGCTACTTATTAATTCGGCTTGATTGATTTTATCATTATTCACCATTTTGACAATAAGATTATTGAATATTGTGGCTTTGTTTTGAAGTAATCAGAGAACTCTAGAAAATTTTAACCTTTAAAAACATTCATAATTTATATATTTACTTAATTTAAAGATACGAAGTTATCTACTAACCTCTATCTTTATTTAATGTTAGCTCTTTTTTAATTTTCAATTGTTTGCTCAGACGGATTCTGGAATACTTATTTTTTCTGATGATTTTAATCGAGAAGAATCAGATAGTTCAAAAGAAGACTTAGGTCAAAATTGGGTAACTAAATAGTAAATCAAGATCCAAAGGTGTAAAGCGAGCCGATTTAAAGAATAATGAATTGCATATTACTTTGGCCAAGGAAGCTAATCATGGTGTATCAGTAAGGCATGATGCGCCTTTTAAAAATGGAGTTGGTTTTAATTTTAATAATTCTGCAATTAAAAAGATAGCTTGGGCAGGTCATGTTTGTCAGGTAAAAATATTTCCTAATTCTATACATATTAACGACTAGAAAGATGGAACTTTTAAATTGTGGACTTGCAAGAAAAAAGTGGATAATTAATTGCGAGATTTAAGCCGCTATATTTTGGTTATACATTTCTAATTCAAATTCATTAATAGTTTTATATCCTAAAGAAGAATGTCTTCTCTTTTTGTTATATCAAGTTTTTATCCAAATAAAAGTAGACAACTCTGCTTGCTTCTTTTGATCATAGTTATGGTTTATATGTCCATTCTACATTCAGGCCTTTAGAGAAGCTTTCAGCTATTGCGTTATCCCAACAATTACCTTTTCTACTCATAGATTGTTTTACCAGTCCATTATAATTTTTTAGAATGTTGGTGAATTTATAGCTAGCATATTGAGTTCCTCTGTCTGAATGAAATATTAAATCTTTAGTAATTTCATTATTTTCAATAGCCATATTCCAAGCTGACATGATGGTTGCTTCGGCGCTTAAATTATCACTTAGAGCCCATCCAACTACTTTTCGATTAAACAAATCAATGATAATTGTTAAATACACCCAGCCTTTTTTGGTTTGTATATAAGTCATATCAAGATACCCATACTTGACCCATTCTATGAACTTTAAAGTTCTGATTCAAAATATTAGGAGCTATTGGGTACTCACGATGCCTTCTTGCTAATAAATAGCTGAATTCAAGGATCTAACGCAACAACTGCTGCTATTTTTTAATAGATTATAAGCTACAAATTTTAGCTCAGAATTGATAATTTCATTAGGAGTTTTAAATCCAATAATTCTCCTAGGTCTATTGTTCAATTTTTCTTGAATACTCATTAATTGTTTATTGTCAATTAGATTGAAATCTGTTCCTTTTGGAAGCTATCTTCTGATGAGTCCATTTGTGTTTTCGTTAGTCCCTCTTTGCCATGAAGAATAGGGGTGAGCAAAGTAAATTTTCATTCCTGTTTTATTCGTTATTTCTTTATGTCTAGCCATTTCAATTTCGTTATCATATGTCATAGATTTTTTGAGAATAGGGTTTAGTTTATTAAGAATTTTAGAGAACATTTTGGCAACCTCTTTGGAGTTTCTAGCTTTAAGTTTTACGATTAAAGTGTACCTGGACTTAGGTTCTACAATTGTCCCTATAGCAGATTTATGGTTTTTACCTATTATCAAATCACCTTCCCAATGACCAATCTCTTCTCTTAACTCAATATGATTTGGTCTGT
>CALKXS010000065.1 GCA_938003745.1 uncultured Algibacter sp. | reverse complement strand
CCCTATGCAAAGTACAAACAGTTACTTTTGAAAAGCTAGCTAATGCTTTTGATACCTAATCTAGATGTGAATCCTCTTTAAGACGCATACAGCGCTTTATTGCTAATTACAGTTTAGATGCAGACCTTATTGCTCGTCTTGTTTTCAACCTACTTCCCAAGCAAGGTAAACTCATACTGAGTATTGATAGAACCAATTGGAAGTTTGGGCAAACCAATATCAATATTTTTATCTTAGGCATTGTTTACAAAGCAGTTGCCTTCCCGTTGCTATTTATTATGCTTGATAAAAGGGGAAGCTCCAATAGTGAGGAGCGCATCGATTTAATCAATAGGTTTATTTGCCTTTTTGGAAAACAGGTTATTGAATCAGTAGTTATATTCGGATTCGTAATAATTTCAAAGTATTTCTTCCTCATAAAGACAAAGTTATTAAGGCGTCTCACTTGTTTACTAGATTTAAAACCAATAAGCTCGTACATTATAATAAGATTGTAAAAATCAATGGACAACTTTGCTATTTATCAGATTGTAAACTCAATAACAAAAAAGGAAAACAAGATTTTTTGATTATAGTATCGCTCAATAAACCCGAAAAAGCGCAAGAAGAGTACAAACAACGCTGGCAAATTGAAATGTGTTTTAAAGCTATGACATCTAGTGGTTTTGATATTGAAAAAACACATTTACAAGATATCGAAAGAATAGAAAAATTGATCTTACTAGTAATGATTGCTTTTGTTTGGTGCTACAAAATTGGAATATACTTGCATCAAATCAATCCTATTACAATCAAAAGACATGGCAGAAAAGCCAAAAGTATCTTTAAATATGGGCTCTCTTTTGTGGCTAGTGTTTTGCTAAACTCTGAAAATCAAAATGATAATAATATATTTCAGTTTTTGTCATGTACTAGATCGTGTTTAGTCAAATCAAAATGCGTGATAAGCACTTTGGGAAGTAATAAATTGGCTATAGCTAATAATGAATCTGAAGACACACAACTTTTAAATTCAAAGTTCAGCCTTTTTTAATTGTTCTACAACTTTTGGTGTAAGACGAATTATTCAAATTTTATATTATCACACTGTACCCGAATATCATTCCGTAAATAAATAAGTTGAGTTTTGAAATAATATTATTGAAGAAATAAATAAATAATTTGTTGTACCCAATAAAAAAACCCAAGATAAAAACCTTGAGTTTTTCTATGTAGCGAGAGCGGGGCACGATCCCGCGACCTCCGGGTTATGAATCCGACGCTCTAACCAACTGAGCTACCTCGCCATAATTTGAGGCTGCAAATATATAAACATTCTTCATCTTTGCAAATAATACTTGATTAAAATATTATTAAAATTATTGTTATACTTATTATATAATGTATATATTGAGCAACATTAATTATTTATATTTTATGGACGACAAAGTTAAATTTGAAATTGAATTCCCTATACAAGCCTCCCCTCAGTTATTATATCAATATATATCAACCCCTTCAGGATTATCAGAGTGGTTTTCAGATAACGTAAATTCTAGAGGAGAGTTGTTTACTTTCATTTGGGATGATAGTGAAGAACAAGCAAAACTATTAAGTAAAAAAAGTGGAGAACGTGTTAAATATAGATGGTTAGAGGATGAGGATGACACAATATCTTATTTTGAAATAAAAATACAAGTTGATGAAATCACTAAAGATGTTTCGTTGATTGTTACAGATTTTGCAGAAGATGATGAGATAGATGAATCTAAAATGCTTTGGGAAAATCAGATTTCTAGCTTAAAACAGGTTTTAGGTTCGGTATAATTCAATCTAAAAGCAATTTATATTATATATTTGCCTTACTCTAAGTATTAAATAGAGTAAGGCTTTTTTTATGATAAATTTTAATGGAAATATTTTAGAAAATAATAAATTATTATCTATAACAAATAGAGGATATGCTTATGGAGATGCACTTTTTGAAACAATGAAAATATCTACAGGCAAGATATTGTTTTGGGAAGATCATTATTTTAGATTAATGGCATCAATGCGAATTATGCGCATGGAAATTCCAATGAATTTTACAATGGAGTATCTTCAAAGTCAAATAGAAAGCACTTTAGAATCCAATGGTTTGTTAAATGGATCTGCTAGAGTTAAATTAATAATTCATAGAAATGAAGGAGGTCTTTATTTGCCAGAAACAAATGATGTAAGCTTTGTTATTTTAGTAAAGGAGCTTAATAAAGGGATTTATGAGATAAATAAGGGTTTTTGTGAAACAGATTTATTTAAAGATCATTATTTATCACCTAGTTTATTAACGACTTTAAAAACAAATAATAAGTCTATTAATGTATTAGGTAGTATTTATGCAAAAGAGAATAAATTGCAAAATTGTTTTTTGTTGAATACAGATAAGCAAGTTGTAGAGGCTTTAAATGGTAATATTTTTTTAGTAAAAGGTAATGTTATAAAAACACCTCCAATTAATGATGGCTGTTTAAAAGGTATTATGCGTAAACAGTTGGTTGAGATTATCAGTAAACTGCCAGATTATGAATTAGAAGAGTCTTCAATATCTCCTTTTGAACTTCAAAAGGCAGATGAAATATTTATAACAAATGTTATTGTAGGTATTCAACCAGTATTAAAATATAGAAAAAGGTTATTTAAAACTGAATTAGCAAAATTATTAATTCAAAAGCTAAATATAAAAATTAGATTGGGTTAGTTGTAGCTTGGATTTTCGGGGGCGTTAGACCATATACTATATTCACCTCCTAATTCTAGCATTTTTTCTTTCCAAAAGAATTCATAATCTTTTTCTATAATATTATTTTCGTAAATGTTTTCTGTTACTAGCCATGAATTTGCTTTCAATTCTGTTTCTAATTGATTGGTTTCCCATCCAGAATATCCTAAGAAAAATCTAATGTCATTTTGGTCAATAGTGTTATTTTTTATTAATTCTGCAACCTTACTAAAATCTCCACCCCAAAAGATACCTAAAGAGATTTCTATGCTATTTGGAATGAGGTGCGGTATTTTATGAATGAAATATAAATTATCTTGTTCTACAGGCCCTCCATTATAAACTTTAAATGTAGCTTCAATTTCAGGAATTAAATCATTTATACTGTACTCTAGTGGTTTATTTAGGATAAAACCAATAGATCCATCTTGTGTATGATCTGCTAAGAGAACAATAGATCTATTAAAAGAAAGGTCTCCTATAATTGCAGGTTCGGCTATTAATAAATTACCTTTTTTTGGTTTTGATGTTATCATGCTAATAAGTAATTTTAACTAATCTAATATTTTTTTAGTAAAAAAACAATAATATTAATAAAAAAGGGTCTTTCATTTTGAAAGACCCTTTTTTAAATATGTATGGAGTAAATATTAGTTTACTGCACTTGATAAATCAGATCCAGCTTTAAACTTAACAACGTTTTTAGCTTTGATTTTGATTGTTGCTCCAGTTTGAGGATTTCTTCCTTCTCTTGCAGCTCTTTTAGAAACTGACCAAGAACCAAATCCAACTAAAGAAACCCTGTTACCTTTTTGTAAAGCTCCTTCAATTTCAATGATTACACATTCTAAAGCTTTTTTTGCTGCTGCTTTAGTAATTCCAGAGTGTTCTGCCATTGCGTCAATTAAATCTGTTTTGTTCATAATATAAAGTTTAATTATTAATAAATTGGTTAAACATTTTGTTAAATTCTCTACAAATTTATACGGATATTGCAACCATGCAAGTAATAGCAAGGGAAATAGGTGCTATTGTTGATAACTTGAAGTGTTTGTTAACAAAGAAGGTGTGTTTTATCTGATTTTTTATAATATCAGTGAGAATAAGGCTTTAGAGAGCTTTGGCATTAGTATCAAAATTATAACCATTTAAAAGTGATTTTATATCCATTGCTTTTTTTCCAGGAAGCTTAATTTCTAATATATTTATGTAGCCTTCTTTTACCGAAATTTTTAGCTCTTTTTTTGTAGAAATAATCTTTCCAATGTCTATTGAGTGCGCCTCTGCTACTTTTTGCGTTTTATATATTTTTATATCTAAAGTGTCTTCTCCATTAATAATAGTACACCAAGCAGCAGGATAAGGACTTAAACCGCGTATCATATTATATATATTATCTATAGAGTCATTCCAATTTATCTTACAATTATTTCTATTTAGTTTGTATGCTGTTTTTATATCGTCAGTGTCAATTTGCGGAGTTGTTTTAGCTTCGTCTTTTTTAATAAGCTCTACAGTGTTTAAAACTAGTTTACTGCCTATGTTCATTAATTTGTCATGAAGACTTCCAGCATTTTCTTCTGGGTCTATATTTATTTCTGTTTGAAGTATCATTTCTCCAGTATCTATTTTTTCATCTATAAAAAATGTAGAGACTCCAGTTTTTGCTTCTCCATTAATAACAGACCAATTTATAGGAGCAGCACCTCTGTAATTTGGTAAAAGTGACGCGTGTAAATTGAATGTACCATATTCTGGCATTTGCCAAACAACTTTTGGCAACATTCTAAAAGCAACTACAATTTGAAGATTAGCATTCAATGCTTTTAAATCATCTAAAAAATCTTCATTTTTTAAATTAGTTGGTTGAAGAATATTTAAACCTTCTGCTTTTGCATATTTTTTTACAGCACTTTCATTAAGTTTTCTGCCACGACCAGCAGGTTTATCTGGCGCGGTTATAACGCCTACAATATTGTAGTCATTATTTACTAATGATTTTAGTATGGTAACAGCAAAATCTGGCGTCCCCATGAATACTATTTTTAAATCTCTCATCTTGTTGATGTTTAATAGGTCTTAATTAAGTTTTATAAATGACTTAATTTATATGTGTTTGATGATGTAATACTAATAATGTTGTTTTCAAGTAATAGTTTTATAACTGTTTTTACATCTTCGTCATTACAACTTAAATTTGCAGTTATGTTTCTTGAAGAATAATCTCCATTTTGTAATAATTCTATAATTTTATTTTTGATAGAACCAAGGTCTTGAGGCTTTTGAGTTTTTTTTACGGTTGTACATATAGAGCATATTCCGCAAGGTTTTACATCTTTCTCTCCAAAATATGAGAGTAGTTGTATACTTTTACATGTTGATGTGTTTTCAACATAACTAAGCATGGCGCTTACTTGTTTTTGTTTTAGCTTATTTTGTTGTTCTATGCCTTTAGAAATTTGGTTGATTGTTTTATCATCTTCACGAGGTAAAATAAATGTAATTTGAGCATCAGTTTTACCTGCATTTAATGATATGATTTCATCTTTTTCTAATTGTTGCAAGGTGTTTATTAAAGCATTTTCAGTAATAGAAGCTTTATTAGCAACGCTTAGTGTATTAATTTTTGTGTCATGATCAAAAATACCGCCATAAAGTCTTAATAAACACTTAACAGTTAGACTTAAATTTTGGTGCGTGTTTAAATAATTAAAAAGGGCATTATTATTAATTATAAACTGTAGCGACACTTTATTTTTAAATTGCTTAGTAAGTGCAATTACACTATTCCTATCTAAAATAAGTAAGGCATTATAGCATAATATTGAACTGAAATTATAAGTTTTACAGAATGAATTAAAATCAAAATCATTGGTAACTTCTTCACCTTCCCCATATGATATTTGAAAATAATTACATAGTTTTCTGTAAACTTGTTTTATAAAATTAACATCTGGCAATACACTTAAAAATTGATTTTTAACCAGCTGTTCATCACTTTTGTTTTTTATGATAACAGCGAATGCTTTGTCTCCGTTTCTCCCCGCACGACCAGCTTCTTGAAAATAACTTTCTATACTTTCTGGTAAGTTAAGGTGTATTACTGTTTTAACATCTGCCTTATCAATACCCATCCCGAAAGCGTTTGTGGCAACCATAACTTGTTTTTGGTTGTTTATCCAGGCTTCCATGTTATTATCTTTTTCTGCATTGGATAAGCCACCATGATAAAATGTAGCAGATATGTTTTTGGAATTTAAAAAAGTGCATAATTCAAGCGTAGACTTTCTATTTCTAACATAAATGATTGATGATGCTGTATATTTTTTTAATATGGTTTCAACACGATAATACTTATCATCTTCATGTAAAACCATGTAAGCTAGATTTGGTCTGTAAAAAGATTGTTTAAATATTTTAGGTTTAATAAAATCAA
Organism: uncultured Algibacter sp.; assembly: GCA_938003745.1. Lineage (GTDB taxonomy): Bacteria > Bacteroidota > Bacteroidia > Flavobacteriales > Flavobacteriaceae > Postechiella. The sequence goes on along the minus strand of CALKXS010000065.1, from coordinate 33,554 downwards.
GTTCTTTTACAATGTCTTCAATAGCTTCAGATCTTGCAGAAGCTGTCAAGGCTAAGCAAGGAACTGTTGGATGTAATTGACGAAGTATACTTATGTTTCTATAAGCAGGTCTAAAATCATTTCCCCATTGTGAAATACAGTGCGCTTCATCAACAGCAATTAAATTAACATTCATTTGTTCAATTCGCGCTTGTACAATTTCTTGTTGTAAACGTTCTGGAGATAGATATAAAAATTTATAATTTCCATAAATACAGTTGTCTAAAAATGTATCTAAATCACTATAGCTAATACCGCTAGTTAGAGCCATAGCTTTTATACCTTTGTTTTGTAATGCCTGTACTTGATCTTTCATTAAGGCAATTAAAGGTGAAATAACTATACAAATTCCTTTTTTTGCTAAGGCAGGTATTTGAAAACAAATAGATTTCCCTCCTCCAGTAGGAAGTAATGCAAAAGTGTCTTCACCGTTTAATACGGCATTAATTATTTCTTCTTGGTTGGGTCTAAATGATGTAAATTTCCAATAACGCTCTAGTATATTTATGGGATGTTCCATAATTATATTTCTAAAGTATTCAATATGAAGTCTACACGGTTTTCTACGGTGTCAAAAGGAACATTAACTATATTGTATCCAAAGTTTTTATAAGTGTTTTCTAATGCAGTATGAATCTTTACAGCTTCTTCATAGGTTTCAAATCGCTCATTGTCAAATTTGTATATTTCTTTCCATGGGGGAAGTAAAAATACATGATTGTATTTATGTGCTTCACAAGCGTTAATAAAAGTCTTGTCATAGTCTTGATTGAAAAAATCCATGTAAGCTAGTACATCTGGAATCCCCCTATCAAAAAAACTTAAATCTTCATTTATATTATTTGCTTGAATATATTGATCAACTCTACCATTTAAAAGTTTAGTATTAAATGTTTTTGAGTCATTTACAAAAGCAATAGGGTTAGAAACATGCGTAGATGCGTCTCCTCCTTTTTTTGCTTCAAGAGTTAATGATCTTATGATTTCATCAAAACAATGAAATTTTCGATTCTTTACATCATTAATAACCGATGTTTTTCCAGTGCCTGGACCTCCTGTAATTACAATTTTTGTAGTACTCAAACTAATTTGATTTTGAGTGTAAAAATCGGAATTATAATGATGATTACCAATTGCTAGTTAAAATTATCTGAAATGATATGTATTGTATTTGAATTTGCGAGCGAAAATGTATCTTTGCATTTATTATAGAAAACAAATATGAGTACACCTCCAAATTCAGAAGAATTTTACGAAAAGTTAAAAGGGCAATTACACGAAACAGCTAGTTGGCCATCCGAATATTTATATAAATTTATTGTTAAATCTGATTCTAAAAAGATTGTAAAAATTGAAACTATTTTTGATAACATGGGAGCAGTTATTAATACCAATGAATCTAAGAATGGTAAATATACTAGCGTTTCAATTAGTGTATTAATGAGAACTCCAGATGCGGTAATTGGAAAGTATAAGGAAGTGGCAGAAAAAATTGAAGGCGTGATAAGTCTTTAGTTTTTTTTTGTATTTTGCACGAGCATAATTACTACGTGCGCAATAAATAAACTCTACACATTTATTTTGATAGACAATCTAGAATATAATACAGAGCGTGAACATTTAATTATACCTGAGTATGGTCGCCATATGCAGAAAATGATTAATCATGCAAAAACAAGAGAAACAAAAGAGGAACGCAATAAATTAGCGAAATCCATAATTTCTGTGATGGGAAATCTGCAGCCGCATTTAAGAGATGTTCCAGATTTTCAGCATAAACTTTGGGATCAACTTTTTATAATGGCTAACTTTGAATTGGATGCAGACTGTCCTTTTGAGAAGCCAACAAAAGAATTATTAGAAGAACGACCTGAACCTTTAAAATACCCACAAAATTTTCCTAAATATCGTTTTTACGGAAACAATATTAAAACGATGATTGATGTTGCTTATACTTGGGATGAAGGAGAGTTAAAAGACGCACTTAAGTATACGATTGCAAATCATATGAAAAAGTGTTTTTTAAATTGGAATAAAGATACAGTTGAAGATGCAGTTATTTTTAATCACTTATATGAATTATCTAATAGTAAAATTGATTTAAGAGATTCAAAAGAAAAATTAACAGATTCTACAAGCTTATTAAGAACTAAAAATAAGTCTACTTCTAATAGCAATAATAAAAAATCGAATAACAAGAAAAATAACGCCAATAACCGTCAAAGAAAACGCTACTAACTGCATATATGGGAACATTTAAAATTGAAGGAGGTCATCAATTAAAAGGAAGTATTCAACCTCAAGGAGCCAAAAATGAAGCTTTACAAATTTTATGCGCTGTTCTATTAACACCAGAGCTAGTAACCATAAACAATATTCCTGATATTGTAGATGTTAATAAGCTTATAAGTTTATTAAAAAAATTAGGCGTTAAAGTTGAAAAGCTATCTAGAACAACTTTTACGTTTCAAGCAGACAATGTTAATTTAAAATATTTGGAGTCTGATGAATTTAAAGTAGACGGACGTGGCTTACGTGGTTCTATCATGATTGTTGGACCTTTATTGGCACGTTTTGGTAAAGGGTATATTCCTAAACCAGGCGGTGATAAAATTGGACGCCGTCGATTAGATACTCATTTTGATGGTTTAATAAGCTTAGGTGCAAAATTTAAATATAGTAGAGAAGAACAGTTTTATGGTGTAGAGGCCGATAAGTTAAAAGGGGCATACATGCTTCTTGAAGAAGCTTCTGTCACGGGAACAGCTAATGTTGTTATGGCAGCTGTTTTGGCAGAAGGGCAAACCACAATATATAACGCTGCGTGCGAACCTTATTTACAACAGCTATGTAAGATGTTAAATAGAATGGGTGCCAAAATTAGTGGTGTTGGTTCTAACATGTTGATTATTGATGGTGTTGATAGTTTAGTAGGAACAGATCATACTATGTTACCAGATATGATTGAAATTGGTAGTTGGATTGGTCTTGCTGCTATGACAAAAAGTGAATTGACTATAACTAACGTATCTTGGAACGATTTAGGTGTTATACCAAATGTTTTTAGAAAGTTAGGCATTACTGTAGAAAAAAGAGGTGGAGATATCCATATTCCTGCACATACAGAAGGGTATGAAATTCAAAATTTTATAGATGGTTCTATTTTAACTATTTCTGATGCACCATGGCCAGGATTTACTCCAGATTTATTAAGTATTATTTTGGTTGTTGCTACTCAAGCTAGAGGAAGTGTTCTAATACATCAAAAAATGTTTGAAAGTCGCTTGTTTTTTGTTGACAAACTAATAGATATGGGGGCTAAAATTATTCTTTGTGACCCACACAGAGCTACAGTGATTGGTCATGATTTTAAATCGCCTTTAAAGGCAACAACAATGACGTCGCCAGATATTCGTGCAGGTGTATCTTTATTGATTGCAGCGCTTTCTGCTAAAGGAACATCTACAATTATGAATATAAAACAAATAGATAGAGGTTACGAAAATATCGATGAGCGTTTACGTGCTATTGGTGCTCATATAGAGCGTATTTAATATATATAAGGAGAGAATTTGTTTTGCCTTATTTTAATGGTACATTACTACCTTAATTGCTTCTCTTAAAGAAAGGGATATTGAAGATGCTATTTTAGGTTTTGATAATTTGAAATAATGTTTATAACTCAATACTTATTATGGAACAATAATAGGTAAAGTAGCTAATAGAATTAGGAATAGTAACTTCGAAATTGATAGTGTTGTATGTGATTTAAAATCTAATGATAAACATTAAACATATTGTTAATTGTTACCATGGCACGGCAATAATAAATTTGATAGAGCTGTTTAGGATGGTGAGAATATAATTGATGATAGCGGAAAGGGTATAAAATTTTATTATTTTTCTAGGGATGGAAATCATGAGTTTCCAGAAAATCTAGATGCCTTTATAACATATTAAATAATCAACTGTTAAAGTATAGGTATTACTAATTGTGTCGTATTTGTTGTATAAATTTATAACATTAATATTTTTTCTATAATCATATTATTAACCTAATGAATACAGTTTACGTTCATTAAAGGTAAGTTATTTATTTAACGTAAAAAGATTGTTTTTAGAAAACATACGTATTGGTCTTTTTTTTAACACCCTTACTACTATAAACTAGATGTTTTTAATAAATAGCTTCAGGGTATTTAGTTTTGCAGCTTAAATTTTAAGATGTTTTTCTTTATAGATAGATATTAAACTCAAAATATTAAATTTTAGTTCTTTGAAGAGATTAAATACATTTGATAATTGTTTTAAAAAAGAATGTTGAGTTGTTCAAAAGCCAATGTTTTATAAATAATCTATGTAAATGTTGTGATTTTATTAAATTGTGAAATGTAACAAAATCTGTGGTGTTATTATTTTATAGAGAATAAGTGTGTAAATATGAATAATGTATATTCCGCTATTTTTTATAAGGATTATGCTTTTAAGAAGTTAATGGAGCTCCTTTTAATCGTTTTTCAATCTTCTTTTTTATAACAGTTAGTCTCTTCATAATATCCATTATTTTTGAGTCTTTATTTTCTTTATACACTTCGTTTAAATCTAAGATAAGTGCTTTTACTTCTCTAGATAACTTAACACGATCACTAGTAGATAACGATCTCATTTTTCTTTGCTCAAATTCTAGAGCTCTATCTATTAAATCCATAATAATTGGTGTTTAAATAATTTATAATTTTATATTTTACTAATACTAAATCTAAGTAAAAATTTATAATATATAAATATTTATTAATTTAAGAACTATTTTTTTAAATTTTTTAACTTATTTTACTATAAAGAAACTTTATGAAGTTTGGGAAGGTTTGTTAATTATGTCTTTAAAAATAAAACCGTATAACGAAAAAATACTATATCAATAAAGATGGTCTCAGAGTCATCGATGTCTAAAAGTAGCTATCTTTTTAGCACCTTTTTTATTGTAAGCTCTAGATAAGTTTCACTAAATAAGCCTATCATAAAAGTTGATTTCTCGACTAAATCTCTTATTCTCTCGAGAGAAGGTCTTTTAGATTCAACAGTAATTCCAGCCTTAAAAACAGTTAGTGTGTATTGTTTAGAGTTTAATATTTTTTCTAGATTGTAAATATTATCTTCATTTGTAATACAGATTAAATAAAAAAATTATCTTACAGCTGTATTTTCTACATGATTTTTATCTGATCGCCATTTATCTCTCACAGAAATTACTAATCATGTTTGTGTTTAGTAAAAAGGGAATATATATTTTTCTAATATACCCTGTAAAAAACCTGTTGTTAGAATTTTCAATATCTAAAATTTTGGATGTTTATAGGCTAAACGTATGCTGGGTTTGGTATTACATAGCTTCAATAGTATTAATTCTTTAGCTAAGTCAATAAAACCATCGTTATTAATAAGGTGCCTATTAATATATAAGTTAATAATTTTCCTATAACTAAAATAGTTCCGTTTGCTTTAATTTCATATTTTACAACAAATTCCATTGCCATTTGTAAGAGGCAATTTTTAACAAATGGAGCAAAGAAACTGTTTTTATATTGGGATTCTAGATTTATTACATCAAACTCATATGTGTTTTCATCGTACTTTGCAGAGGTATGATGAGCATCCTCGGTAATAAATAGCTTTATGCATATGGTTAATAGTATAAAATTTAGATTCTACTATGTTGTTTAAGGTATTTCTTACAACTGTAGTTGGATGTATAAAAAAACAAACATTGCAGGACTTAGGCTTATGTGGGTTACCTAGCTAAATACGGCTATATTTTCTATATCGTTATTAGATTTTGCCCCAATAATATTAGCCGAGTTGTAGCCAAAACAGCTATTAATTAGGTTGATTTTGTATAAATAATCTAAGTTATCAATATCTGTTGTCGTATAATGCTACATTATAAGTTTTTGTAATTATCAATTTTAATGTTTTGAGATTTTAAATCGAACATTAAATTATATAGCCCAAAAAAAGTTCTGTTTATGTATATAAAATGTTTTGATCCGCGATTGCCATTCATTTTTTTTAAATCGGTACTTTTAGAATAACGTTCACCTAACTCTGCTATTTTACCAAAGAATTCTGGGTTTGAAAAATCAAAGGTTTCGTTATGAAATGGTTGTGTAAATAAGCTAAGCATTTCATGAAACATAGCTGTAAAAAAGGCTATTTCTTCTTTGTCATCTTCTTCTTTAAGAATTTCAAGCTCGTATAGTTTATTTGTAAAATACGTTTTATTGGTTATATTTTCTTTTTTTGCTAATTGAAAGTAAGGAACATAGAACGCCTCAGGAATGGTTTTAATACATCCAAAATCTAAAGCTATTAAATCATTATTTTTAGATACTAAAAAGTTGCCTGGATGCGGGTCTGCATGCACCCTTTTTAATTGGTGTATTTGAAACATGTAAAAATCCCATAAGGCTTGCCCTATTGTATTAGACTTTTTTTGGTTTTTGTTATGTGAAGTAAATTCAGATAGATGTTCTCCAAGCATATAGTCCATAGTAATAATACGCTCTGTAGAGAATTCTTCGTAATACTCAGGAAACTTTAAGTTTGAGATATGAGAGCAGCTTTTAGCTATATCTTTGCTTTGTTTTATTTCCAGAATATAATTGGTTTCTTCAATAAGTTTATTTTCAACTTCTTTAAAATATTTATCGGAGTCTTTCCCCTTGATATTAAACATGCTCATGGCTATAGGTTTAACCATAGTTAAATCTGAAGTTATACTTTCAGCAACTCCCGGATACTGTATTTTTACGGCTAGTTTTTTTCCGTCTTTTTCGGCCAGATGCACTTGACCTATACTCGCAGCATTTACAGATGTAGAGTTAAAAGTATCAAATATTTCATTTGGTGCTTTTCCAAAATATTTTTTAAAAGTTTTTATAACCAATGGAGGAGATAACGGTGGAACAGAAAATTGTGCTAATGAAAATTTTTCCACATAGGCTTGTGGTAAAATACTTTTTTCCATACTTAGCATTTGCGCTACTTTAAGTGCACTACCTTTTAGTTGTTTTAAACCGTCGTAAATATCTGTAGCATTATTTTTGTTTAAACGATTTTTAGCTTCTTCATTTGTTGTTATGAGTTTATCTCCGTAATATTTTAGGTAATTAACGCCAATTTTCGCTCCTGTAGAAACAAGTTTAGACGCACGTTGTATTTTTGATGTAGGTATATTATCTATTGTTTTCATAGGTTAATGGTTTTGAAATTTTTCTTTAAACATGAACTTCCCAAAATCGATGACGCTTTTTAAAGGAGCAACATGCATAACATCAAAACTTGTATTTATAGACTTTTCAATAAAAATATCTGTTTTTTCGAATGAAGAAGATGTATCGTTAATCCAAAAATTTAGTGTTAATAATAATTGAATCCAAGATGTTTCTTCAATAGTTTTATCTTTTATTTTGCCTAGTTTATCATTTTTTAAGTCTAGGGTTTCTATATTTAAACTACTAATGTACTTAGAAAAATGATGTCTTAAGCCGGTTAGTGTTTTTAAACTTTTTAGGTTCTTTTTGTTTTGGTTTAATGCGTAAATAACATAACTTCTATTAGCAGTTAATATTTCAAAAAAAGTGTAATAAAAACTTAGTAATTTATTCCTATTGTCAAAGTTTGCGTAATCTTGGTTTTTATCAAGAAGATCTATTGAGTGAGAAAAGAAAGCTTCGAAAACTCCTTTTTTTAAAGCTTCAAAAGAAGAAAAGTATTCGTAAAATTTAGATTCTTCGAAATTATTAGTTTTGGAGAATGCATAAACGGATTTGGGATTTTCATTGTGCTCTAATACAAAATCCATGAAAAATGATATGATGTCTATCTTTGTAATTGTTTTTTTCTTTGCCATAATACTTAAACTTATGGTAAAGATATAAAATGTTTAATTAAGACCTTAAAAAATTAAACAAAATATTTTTTATAATGTTGTTTTAACAACAATTATTGTATTTAACTAATTTACAGCTAGATACGGCAATAATAGCTCCGAGTATTGGGGCAGTTATATATAGCCATAAGTATTGAAAATTCCCTGTGAATAGAGCAGGAGCAATTGAACGTATTGGGTTCATAGATGCTTTGGTCATAGGACCAGCAAACATGGCTTCTAAAAGTACAAGCCCTCCAACTGCAATAGCTGCCATAGTTCCGATTTCTTTACTTCCTGTTGATACATTGATAACCACGACCATAAGGAAGAAAGTTAGTATAAATTCTAGAATTGCTGCTTTATATGGCGGGAAACCATCTGCTGGAGTTGTTTCGCCTAAGAATTGACTTTCTGGAAATAAAAACCATAGTAAAAAAGCTGCAAAAATTGCACCTATAGATTGTGCTAAGATATATTTAGGAACTTCATTCCATGAAAACTTTTTTGCAAAGGCAAAGGCGATAGTAACTGCTGGATTAAAATGTGCTCCAGATGTTTCGCCAAAGGCATATATCATGGCCATTACAATTAAGCCCCAAGTTGTTGCAACTCCAACATGAGAAATACTTCCGTTTGTTATTTCGTTAATAGTCATAGCGCCACAGCCACAAAAGATTAAAGCAAATGTACCTATGGTTTCAGAAATGTATTGTTTCATTTTGTTTTACTCGATAATCGAGATTTTAATGCTCCGAAGTTTGTTTCGAAATGTTAATGCCTTTTCTTTATGAACGCCTAGAGAGCTTGTTTAGAGGTCGTTTACTAATTTTTAAAACGATTCATTACATGCGTTAGGGATTTGTAGAAGCTCTTTTTGTATTGTTTCACATATGCAAGACAAAAAGGTGACTATCGAAAGCCGAACCCCTAGGGTAACGTCCAAATTACTATTGCGCAAATATACAATGTCTTATTTTAAGCTTTTGTTAACATTAAAGGGTTTTGTAATACTTAAGTTTATACCTCAGTCTTTTAATAATAAATAATCAAGAAATGAAAAAAGTATTATCGATTTTTGCTGTTATAGCCTTAAGCTTTTCAGTAAATGCGCAAATTAAAACACCACAGCCTAGTCCCAAAGCTAAATTGCAACAACAAGTTGGTTTAACAGATGTTACAATTGAATATTCTAGACCGGGTGTAAAAGGAAGAAAGATATTTGGAGGTTTAGAGCCTTTTGGAACTGTATGGAGAACAGGTGCAAATAAGAATACAACTATTAAATTTAGTACTCCTGTTACTATTGGAGGACAGAAATTAAAAAAAGGGACTTATGCTATTTTTACAAGGTTAATTTCTGCTAAAGAATGGGAAGTTATTTTTTATAAGAAAGCAGATAATTGGGGAACTCCAAAGAAGATTGATGAAAAGAAAATTGCTGCGACTGTAAAAGTAGAAGTAATGGAAGTGCCGTTTGTTGTTGAAACTTTGGCTATAGATGTTAATAATATTACTAATAATAGAGCTAACCTTGAAATTATCTGGGAGAAATCTTATGTTGTAGTTCCTTTTGCTGTACCAACTGACAAGGCAGTAATGGCTAATATTGAAAAAGTATTGGATGGACCAAGTGGTAATGATTATTATGCGGCTGCTGTTTATTACTTGCAGGAAGGTAAGGATATTGAAAAAGCTAAAGAATGGATTGGTAAAACTATTGCTATGTCTGGAGATAAAACACCTTTCTGGGTTTTAAGACAACAATCTTTAATTCATGCTAAAGCTGGTGATAAAAAAGGAGCAATTGCTGCAGCTAAAAAATCTTTGGCTGCTGCCGAAAAAGCTGAAAATGCTCATCATATTAAATTAAATAAAGAGTCTTTAAAAGAATGGGGAGCTAAGTAATTTAACTTTCTTCTATTTTAAAATATGTAAAAACGCAATCTATAAGTAGGTTGCGTCTTTTTATATTTAATATTGAAGTTTTATAAGTGATTTAACATCATCTAAAGTCTTTATAAGTTGTTTACTAAATTCAAAACTCATAATGTTACTTTCTTTTTTTTCTTGACGTATTAAATCGTTAAAATGAAGCGTCTCGTATTTGTAACCAATGGCGTCATTGGGAAAACTGATAGTTTCTTCTTTTCCATTTGATGTAATAGTAACGTTTGAAGGTGCGTGAAACTGAGTATTAATCTTTATTATCCCTTTTTCGCAATGAAATATAGCGTGAGTTGGAGTGTCTTCTAGTAGTGTGCTTTTTAAAATAGCGGTAACGTCGTTTTTATAATTGAAAGTTATACAACATGAAGAGTCAACACCATTTTTAAATTTAGTTGCTTTTGCATTAATACTATTAGGAATGCCTAAAGTAGATAAAGCTGCGAAAATGGGGTAGATACCAATATCTAAAAGACTACCGCCTCCAAGAGTTTTATTAAATAATCTTGATGAATTATCAAAAGCACGGTAAAAACCAAAATCAGCTTCTAGTTTTAGAACCTTACCATAGGTTTTATCTTTTACGGTATTTAAAACAAATTGATAGTGAGGTAAAAAGTAAGTCCAAAGCGCTTCCATAAGAAGTATGTTTTTTTCTTTCGCTTTAGCAATCATTTCATTGACTTCTCCTGCATCTATAGCAAACGGTTTTTCACATAAAACAGCTATTTCATTTTCTAAACACAATATGGTGTTTTCTTTATGAAGCGCATGTGGTGTTGCTATATAAACGGCATCTATATTTGAATCTTTAGATAATGCTTCATAACTATTATAGCCTTTGACTGCTTTGTATTTTAATGCAAAATCATTGGTCTTTTCTTGAGATCTTGATGCTACGGCATATAACTCTGTATTATCAATAGTTAATAAATCTTGAGCAAATTTATGAGCTATGTTTCCAAGCCTAATAATACCCTATTTTATAGTTTTAGGTTGTAATTATTTTGTCATTTTTAAGGAATGTTTGTAGAATTAATGCGATAAAGATTACTATAGCACAACCTACAAAGTTTAACCATAAAAAAGGAAGGTTTATTATTTCATACTCATTTAATAGAAAAAGAGCAATGACAAGAACTTGGGTTATAAGTGCTGCATGAAACACAGCATTTCCTTTTACGTGTTTAAAGAAAAAGGCCAATAAAAATATACCTAGTACATTACCGTAGAATATAGAACCAATAATATTTACGAGCTGAATAAGATTTTCTGCAAGATTGGCAACACAAGCTACACCAATGGCAATAATTCCCCAAGCAAATGTGAACAATCTTGATGCCTTTACCATTTCATCTTCAGTTTTTTCGCTAGCGTTTCGCTTGTATAAATCTATTGTTGTTGTTGATCCTAAAGCATTTAATTCACTCGCTGTACTAGACATAGCTGCACTTAAAATAGCAGCTAATAATAACCCAATTAAACCTCTTGGTAGGTTGTTTAGTATAAAATGAATAAATACATAATCTTTATCATTACTTTCTACTTTTATATCTTGCTCTTTTGCTACTTTGTTAATTAAATCTCTAGCCTTAGCTCTTATAGCATCATTTGCATTATTTGATAACGCTATTTGTTCTGTTGTTTCTGGTGAGTTTGAATCAATAAACGATTTTATTAATCGTTGCTTTTCAATAAAGAGTGTTTCTTGTTGCTTTTGTAGTGATTTATATTCCTTGACATATTTAGAATTTAAAACAGCTTCAATAGCAGTTGGATTAAAGTTAACAGGAGTTTGATTAAATTGGTAAAAAATAAAAACCATAACCCCAACAAACAAAATAAAGAATTGCATAGGCACCTTTAGTATTCCGTTAAATATTAAACCTAATTGCATTTCTCTAATTGATTTACCAGACAAGTAACGTTGTACTTGACTTTGATCTGTTCCAAAATAGGATAACATTAAAAAAGTTCCACCAATTATACCGCTCCAAAATGTATAACGGTTATTAAGGTCGAAAGAGAAATCTAATATTTCCATTTTACCATTTGCTCCAGCAATGTCTAGTGCGTTAGAAAATGTGATGTCTTGAGGTAGCTGATCTACAATTAAAAAGAAAGCAATTAACATACCTATAAAAATAACAACCATTTGATGTTTTTGGGTAACGTTTACTGCGCGTGTACCTCCAGAAACGGTATAAATAATCACTAAAACCCCAATAAAAATATTTAAGAGCAATAAGTCCCAACCCAGTACAACGGATAAAATAATAGCTGGTGCAAAAATTGTAATGCCCGCAGCTAACCCTCTTTGAATTAAAAACAGTATTGCGGTTAATGTTCTTGTTTTAAGATCGAATCTATTTTCTAGAAATTCATAAGCTGTATATACTTTTAAACGATGATATAGTGGAATAAACACCATACATATAACAATCATAGCAATAGGAATACCAAAATAAAATTGAACAAAGCCCATGCCGTCATTAAAAGCTTGTCCTGGTGTAGATAAAAAAGTAATCGCACTGGCTTGTGTTGCCATAACAGATAAACCAATAGTCCACCATTTAGAATTGCTACCACCTTTTAGGTAATCTTTTACATTTTTGCTTCCTCGTGTTTGCCAAGTACCGTAACCAACAATAGTTAATAGGGTTATAGCTAAAACCGTCCAATCTATCCATTCTAAAGTTTGCATGTTTTAAAAGGCTTTGGTTATAAAATAAAAAGCAACGAAATAGATGATATTTGTAATTAATACAATGGTGTACATAGCGTTCCATTTGTATTTTTCTTTATTTGGTTGGTTAGATTCTTCCATTTGTTCTTTTGATTTGATTGATGAAGGTTTGAATTTAGAACCTTTAATTTTTTATAGGTTTTTCTGTTTTAATATCATTTTCACCTATAGATAGCATATTAGCAAATAAGCGATAAGCTCCAGAAACTCCCGCTGGAAATTCTCTAAAGAAGCTTAATCCCGTGTATATGTAATGCCCTTTTCCGTGTTTTGCGACTAATAAACTTCCTTTTTTTGGAGATTCATTTTTATCATGCATAGATAGAATAGGGGTGAATTCTTTTCCCCATGTTTTTGGAAAATATAAACCACGTTCTTGAGTCCAATCTTTAAAATCATTTTGAGTGATTTTATTAGGGAAATTTAAAATAGGATGATCTGCGTTTAATATTTTAACTTCTGCATGCTCATCAGTAACACGATCTCTAGAAAGCTTTAATTCATATGGAGCAATTTTATCAACTTTTAAGCGATAACTGGTATTGTATTGTACAATCATGTTTCCGCCTTGGGCAACAAAATCAAATAATTGTTGTTGCTTAAATTTTAAATCATCAACGGTATTGTATGCTCTAACACCAACAACCACAGCATCAAACCTACTTAAGGTTTCTGCGTTTATTTCATCTGGAGCTATAATTCTAACATTATAACCTATTTGTTGTAAACTTTGAGGAACAACATCACCAGCACCTTGAATGTAAGCAATGTTTTCTCCGCGTTTTTGAATATCTAAACGAACTACTTTAGTCTCGCTTGGAAGTAGTACGGTTTGAAAAGGAATATGATCGTATTCAATTTCTATTAATTCTTTTGAATATTTTTTATCTCCAATAGTTATAATTGGACCTACAAAGCCTTCATTTTGGTTTTTTGGAGGAATTATAGTAAAAACAAGCGTTTGCTCTTCTCCTTTATTTTTAATATCTATTTTTTGCTTAGTTGGGTATACAGTCCAGTCTTTTGGATAGCAAATTTCGGCGTAACCTTCTAAATTGTTTCGTCCAGCCTTAACAATAACATTAACGTCTCGTTGTTTATCGTTTTCAAAAATGATTACTTTTTCAGCAATTTTAGCAGAAACTTCTGGAATAATCTCAAACGGACGATATAACTCGCCTTTATCTGGTTTTGCAAAGCGTTGTATTACAGGTTTTGTTATGGTTATAGGTGTTTTGTTAATTACCAAGTTAAAATCTATAAATAGTGTTCTTGGAGTTTCTGGTAATCCAATTAAATTTTTATCGGCTTTATACATGCCTAAAGTTCCTTTTTCGGCAAGCCAATAAGGTGTTGTAGGTTTTTGATTGTTGTTAACTTTTAAGTCTTCTTTAAAAGCAAATTTTCTATTGTCTTTAAGTTCTAAGTTTTTGGATATTTTTAAATCATCGGTGTTATTAATGCTTTCTAGTAGAATTGATGTATTACTTCTGTTTAGAACTTCAATGTTTAATTTAATAGTTTCATTTTGTGTTGCCCAATTAGTTGTTGCTGAAACTTCTAAATATAAGCCCATACACATTTCTATGATGGCTTTCAATTCTTTAGTTTTTTGAACTTTCCAGTGCTTATTTTCTACTTTTTGAAGTAGTTTGTATGCTTCTAATAAATCATTTATATGAGAAGAAGGGTTTTTAAAATTGAAATTTTCTTCAATATTATTTAAAATATTTCCAATAGCTTTTCCGTCTTCCATACGATTCCATGAGGTGTCAATGCCTTCAAAAAGATCTTTGTTATTAGTTATGGGATCTCCTTTTAAAAATTCTATATATTCTTTTTGATTACCCCGTTGTGATAGACGTCCAAAACCTTGGCATAAGTGTTGACTGCTGGCTAAAGAAGCTAATTCGTTATTTGATAATCCTTTTAAAGGATAGTATACACCAATATCAAAACTTAGCATATTAGATTTATCTGCATTATCAAAATCTTTTTGACTTTTATAAAACCAACTGTTGGTGTTAAAAAACACACGTTTGGGTTGCCATAAAGACGTTTTTTTTAGTTGTTCTGGGTATGCAGAATTATCGTTTGCTAAATCAAAAGCTTCTACGCTTAACATGGCTGAAGTTGTGTGGTGACCATGTGTAGTACCTGGTGTTCTATGATCAAATCTATTTATAATAACGTCTGGTTTAAATTTTCTAATTGCTAAAACGACATCGCTAAGTACTTCGTCTTTATCCCAAATATCTAAAGTTTCATCAGGGTGTTTAGAATACCCAAAATCATTAGCTCTAGAAAATAATTGTTCACCCCCGTCAACTCTACGAGCGGCTAATAATTCTTGAGTTCTAATGACTCCTAAAAGTTCTCTAATTTCTGGGCCTATTAGGTTTTGACCGCCATCTCCACGTGTTAATGATAAATATGCGGTTCGTGCCTTTACCTTGTTGGCCATGTATGAAATTAATCGGGTGTTTTCATCATCTGGATGTGCTGCAACATATAATACAGAGCCTAAAAAGTTAAGCTTTTCAATAGATTCAAAAATTTGGGAAGATGAAGGTGTTTTTGGTTGCTGCGCTTGACTAGAAACGCATATAAATAACGATAAAATAACAACAAGTAATTGTTTTTGCATAAGGTATTTGGTTTGCTAAAAACCAAATATAGAAAAGAAAACAGGCAGAGAAACCCGTTTTAATCTTTCTTTAACTTATTACTTAACGTTTTAACATTCTACTTGTCAAAGGCGTCTTTTTGTACTAGTGTTACCGCTTTTTGAAGTAGCATACTATTTGGGTAAGTCATTAAATCTCCATTGTCTAGTCTTAGGTGAACTTGATAGGATTTAATATCCTCAATAATGGCTACTATTTCAAGATCTTTATCGTGTATTCTAATTTTATCTCCAATTTTATATGGAAAAGAGAAAAACATAATAATTCCGGAAGTTACGTTACTTAATATAGACCAACTAGCAAATAAAGTAATACCAAGAATAGCAAAAACAGATGAAAATAAAACAACGATATCTTCTAATTTGACTCCAAAAATAAAGCCTATTATTAGTAAGGCTATAAATAAAAGAGTCATAGTAAAATATCGTGCAACTAATTTTGCGCGTCCAATAAGGATTTTTTTCGATTTACCAATAGCTTTAATAACGAGTTGTGTTATTAATTTTAGAATGAAAAAAACACCAAATACAATTGAGGAATTTATAATTTCATTTTGGTGTGTAGAAAAAAAATCTGACATAAAATATTCTTGTTAAATCTATAACAAAGATAAAAAGAACTAATCTAATTGAAGTGTTTTTCTTAGTACTTCATCTTTATTGTGATTTTTGTTCCAATAAGAAGATTTTATCGTTTTTAGTTTTGTAGCTTTAGTATTCATTACTTTTGCGTTAGATCCAAAACCACTTTTAAAAGATTCTTCCCAACTCAAAATATCATAAGGGAATTTTGTGTTAAAATGAATATTTAATGTTCTGTTTAATTCAGGGTATGTAATAGTATATTTGTCAGGTGTTAAGATTGCTTTTGCTTGGTAAGGTTTTAATGTTTTGTGATGTAACCTTAAATATTCAAAAGAAGGAATAATTTCAATATTTCCTGTTGGTAATGATTTGGGATTGATTCTAAGTTTTGTCCATAATTCGTTTTCTAAAATATTTTTATCTAGTTTGAAACTTTGATCACCTTCGCTTTCAAAATAAGAATAGGATTCTATTTCAAATTGTTTACGGTTGTTGAGTTGACTATAAACATGACCGCACCATTCTTGCATAGAACTTGTTACCTTTATTGCGTGTTTGTTATTTGAAACAGGATAAAAGGTACTTTGCATTATGGAATACGGATAAACACCAGTATTAAATTTTTTGGTTGTATTTAGTTTTAAAACAGGAATGTTTTTAGGTGATTGACCATCTGCTTTTACTTGTTTGTTGGGTAGGAAGTCTTCAGTAACATAAATCAATACAGCTTTACCTTGTCTTATTTCTCCATATCTCGCTTGTTCTAATTGGTAAGATGAAATTTCAGCTTCACCTTTATACCAATAGTTATTAAATTCTGGAGTTAAACTTTCTGTTTTTTCAATAGTATGAATTGGTTCATTATTAATAGCAAGACGCTTATCTTCTACTTTATTTTGACATGAACTTATTAATACGAAAACCCCGATTATAGACCAGAATGTAAGTTCCGTTTTGATTATTTTTTTCATACCATATATTTGTTTAGTCAAATTCAGCTTCTATCTTAGTTAAATTTGATATGTCTTTGTTTAAATATTTTATACTAATTTTTGGTGGAATTGAAATTTCAATGCAAGTTTCACTAAAAATTAAATTTTCTGAAGATATTTTACTTTGAAACTCATTAGACATTAATAAAGCTTTTAGGATGAGCTTAAACATTTTCTTTTCAGAATATTGTTCTAATAATAAATCGATGTCTTTTTTATCTAACTCTTTGTATCGGTTAAAATGAATTTATAGAGATGGTGGTAATGAAATACCAACAATAAGTCTATTTGTTTTAAAACCTGCCTCTTCAATAAGTGGTAATACATCAAAAACTTCTTTTACATAACTCGTAAATTTGTTTTTTGCACTATTACCAATATCTCCAATTTTTGAAAGTCCGTTTTTTAGTTGATTTATTATTTGTTCAGAACTATCGGAAACTGTTTTTGAGGTCTTTTTTAGTATTGAGCTTTCTTTCATTTAAATAAAATTTGGATAGATTCAATAATTTGATTTAATAAAATTACAAAACTAACCAGCGTCAACAATATCATTTAACGTTTTGTAAACAAGATGAACAGGTAAACCCATAACATTAAAATAAGACCCTTCCATTTTGGTAACACCAATTTGTCCAATCCATTCTTGAATACCATAAGCACCAGCTTTGTCGTAAGGTTTACACGTTTTTATGTAGTGTAAAATTTCTTCGTCTGTTAAAATCTTGAAGGTTACTTTGGTTATAGCGTGAAGCGTTTTTTCATAACTATTAGTTGTAAAACAAACCGATGTAATTACTTCGTGTGTAGTGCCGCTGTATGATTTTATCATCTGGAAAGCTTCATCCTCATCTTTGGGTTTTCCCATGGCAATATTGTTATGCCAAACAATAGTGTCACTCGTAATCAAAATATCATTGTCTTTTAATTCAGTTTTAAAAGGAAGCGCCTTAAGTTGAGCGAGGTAATTACTTATTTCGAAATGAATTAATCTAGGAGGATATTCTTCTTTTACAGGTTTTAAACGAATTTCGAAATCTAATTCTAATTCTTTAAAAAATTGTTGGCGTCTTGGTGAACCAGAAGCAAGTATTAAATTGTGGTTTTTGAGTTTTTCGTTTAGCATCGTTATAGCAGTATGTACTTGTATAAAAGTAATGAAAGCATTCCAGAAAGCATGATTAATTTTAGAATGTTACTAATATAACTATAATTTTTTTTTGTTTTGGCATTGAATATCTTTATACATAAATAAATAAGAGGACCAACAATAAAAACTAAAAAGTAAATAACCGCGATTTGGTTTTTGTAAATTGAATTTGTGATATAAAATATGATTGTTAATAGTGGGATGAGTGATAGTGCAAACAGAATTTTATTTGTACGATCTCTACCAATGGCAACAGGTAAGGTATTCATACCTACTTTATGGTCACCATCTATGTCTTCAATATCTTTTGCGATTTCTCGAATTAAATTTATAATGAAAGCAAAATAAGCATAGTCCATTACAATTTTAAAAAAGGTTAATTGAGT
Organism: uncultured Algibacter sp.; assembly: GCA_938003745.1. Lineage (GTDB taxonomy): Bacteria > Bacteroidota > Bacteroidia > Flavobacteriales > Flavobacteriaceae > Postechiella. The sequence goes on along the minus strand of CALKXS010000065.1, from coordinate 15,096 downwards.
CGATTGATTTTGAGCTGTAACATTTGGTAATAAATCAAAAAAACCAACAATAATGATGCTTAAAGCAACTAATATAGAAATTACAATGTTTCCAATTAAAAGTGTACGTTTTAGATAGGTAGCATAAATATATAGAAGTGCCGAAATAATTACAAATAAAGCAAAAAAGGCACTTTTGCCAACTAAATATGAAACATAGTAACCAAGGCCAACACCTAAAATATTGAAAATGATAAACAAGTTATAAGCCATTTTTTCGCTTATATGTTTACCAACAATTATATGGTTGGGTTTGTTTATGGTATCGGTTTCTACATCGTAAATATCATTTATAATGTTACCGGCTGCAGCTATTAATATTGTAGATAGTGTAAGGGTGATAAATCCAAAAGCATCTAAAGCTGTTGAAACTCCAAAGGGCTCTAATAAGGCATACTTAATGAGGTATTGTATAAGTATAATCATCAATAAGTTTTTCCAACGGATAAGGTTTAGAATATGCATTAATCGAAAGATTTTAAAATGGTTGTACAAACAAGCTCTATGGTTTCAGGTTCAGAATACATCGCATGTTCTTTACCTTCAAATATATGATGTTTAATATGTAATGTCTTAAACCAATTTGTATTTGGAATATAAGCATCGTTTTTTCCGAAGAACAAAGTGGTGTCACATTTTAGTTTTTCAGTTTCATGTCTTAATCGTGTTGATGAAACTGCCCAAAAGTGATTCACTTTTAACCCGTTTAAAATTGCTTTCCAAGCTATTGTGCCGCCAATACTAAAGGCTAGAATGTTAATAGTTTCGGTTTTTGTCTGTATTAGGTTCTTTACTGCGGTTTCTATGCCGTGTTCAATAAATGCTTTATGTATTTTTTCTTGATTATCAGATTCTAAACTTATTTCAGCTAAAGCTTTACTGTCAAGATATGTTATTTCGAACTTTGAAGATAAATAATTATAATACAAGGAAATCCAATCGGAATGCGTTTTCCCAAAAAGGTCTGATATGATGGTTAGTTTTTGTTTGGTAGTAGACATTTTTTAATATGAGAACATCATGATTTTATTAATTCCATTATTTTAAATTTTAAAAATAAATGTGCGAAAAAGCGAATAATTAAATTCCCTCCAAACAGTATAGTAAAGAAATATTTAAGAATTCTAATATCGTTCTCGTCAAGAGTTGAAAATTTTGAATCGCTTAAAAAGAAGATTAAAATGAATGGTATTGCTATCAAAAACACCATCCAGTTTCCGTTAGTTATTATAAATTCATTATCTCTTTCTTTTATCTTAATTGTTCCACTTACTAAGTATGATTTAAGATTTGAAGATGTCCATAAATCAGCCTTATGGAATACTATTTTTTTATCTTTTCTAATGATGTAATTAAAGTTTTCTTCTAAAAGAAAATTTTCGATTTTATCAAGAATATCAGATTTATTCAGGCTATTATTTTTACTGAATTTAATTTTAGTCCAAAATTGTATCGGAAGAAAAGTCATTTTACTAAATTATATCGAATTAATCATATTTAGCTACAAAATTCCCTGCCCATTTCCCTTGAACTTTCATGACTTGTTCAATCACATCTCTAACAGCACCTTTTCCACCTTTTTTATGTGAAATATACTTAGAGATTGCTTTAATTTCAGGAACAGCATCTTGTGGGCAACATGGTAAACCAATACCTTTCATAACTGGGTAATCTGGAATATCGTCACCCATATAAAGGGCGTTTTCAGATTTTATTCCTTTTTTGCTAAAGTAATCATCAAGCTGTTCTATTTTATTGTGAGCGCCAAGGTAAATATCTTTTATACCTAAACCTTTTAAGCGCAAACGTACACCTTCATTAGAACCACCTGAAATAATACAAACATTAAAACCTTTGTCTACTGCTGTTTTTAATGCATAACCATCTTTAATATTCATGGTTCTAAGCATTTCGCCAGTGGTTGTAACGGTAATTGTTCCATCAGTTAAAACGCCATCTACATCAAAAATAAGTGTTGTAATATGTTCTAAATATTCTTTATAGCTTTTATCTTCCATGTGTCTTTTGTATAGATGCGGTTAGTAGTTTATAGATGTCTTGATGATGTTTATTGTCATCTAAACTCTTTATTTGTTTTTTTAATGTTTTCTTATCGTAACGTCTTGCTGGTCCTGTTTGTGCTTTATAAGGAGACATGTCTTGAATTTTTTTCGCAGTTTCAAGAATTAAAGGCTTTAGCATATCAAATTCTGCACCTTCAGACTCTGTAATTTCATGACCAATTCTATAAAGCTGATTTGTAAAATTGTTTACAAAAACAGCAGCTAGGTGTAATACGCGTCTTTGGTCGCTATTAATTTTATGCGCAGGACTACCAATACTTAAAATAAGTTCCCTTAAAAGCGGAAAACTTTTTTTATGAATTGTTTCAATACAAATTGGCACATCTGCAAAATCTATTTTTGCATCTTTACTAATAGACTGTAAAGGGTAGAGAACACCACGCCTGTGTTTTTTGTCAATATCATAAACACTAACGCTACCAGAAGTATGTACAACCAATCGGTCTTCAAAAGGAAGTTGTTGTGATAGTTTTGCAATGGCATCGTCGCTAACGGCTAAAATGTATATATCTGCATCTTCAAGTTGTTCTAAACTGTCAATGGTATCAACATCATTTTTATAATCAATAATCGTATTAATGTTTCTATTAAACCATTGTTTTACAGTTGTATTACTAGATTGTTTAAAAGCATTGTATAAGTGTGTGGCAACATTGCCAGCACCAAGGATAGTTACTGAAATCATATGGCAAAAATAGGTAATAATCTGCTATATAAAAACCTATTGTCTTATCTTTGTTTACTATGGATAAAACCGATATTAAGACTCGCGAAGATATTTATTTATTAGTGTCTACATTTTATGTAAAAGTTAGAAAAGATGTTGTGTTAGGGCCTTTTTTTAATGATGTTATTAAAGATTGGGATGCGCATATAGAAAACTTAACCGATTTTTGGCAAGCCAGTTTATTTCTTAAAACTAAATATAAAGGAAATCCGCTTGAAGCACATGCAAAAGTTGATAGAGTGAATAAAAATAGTATAACTGAAAAGCATTTTGGGTTATGGTTAAACCTATGGTTTGAAACCGTAAATGAACTTTTTGAAGGTGATTATGCCGAAAATGCAAAAAATAGAGCACGAAAAATGAGTACATTTTTGTATATAAAAATATTTGAAGCAAGGGCGTAGTTATGTTGTTTAGATTCAATATTTCAGAAACGTTTATTATCTTTTGTCTTCGGTATTTTTCTCTTTCTTTTTAGACAATTTTAACACACGTAAATAAACTTAAATGCGTAAATTTGCACGACCTTAAAAGGAGCACATATCATGCAAAAAAAATTAGCCAATATTCTTTTTTCAACACGTCTTACTGCTATTTTATTTATAGCCTTTGCTACAGCAATGGCAACAGGTACAATTCTTGATGCAGGACAAGACACATCGCCAACACCATACACTAGAAATTTAATTTATAATAGTTGGTGGTTTACAGCAATTATGGTGTTTTTTGTAATCAATTTTGCAGGAAATATTTTTCGTTTTAGACTTTATAAAAAAGAAAAATGGGCAACTTTGGTTTTGCATTTAGCTTTTCTGTTTATTTTAATAGGAGCAGGTATTACAAGATATGCAAGTTTTGAAGGTATGATGGCTATTCGTGAAGGTGCTACCGAAAACACATTTTTATCTAGAAACACATTTATTACGACTTATATTGATGGCGATTATGAAATTGATGGTGTTGCACAAAGATTGCCATTACAAAATGAAGTTGATTTTTCTAAACGATTAGATAACGATTTTGAAATAAACACGCAGTACAACAAGCAGCCTGTTACTATTAAATTAGAAAAATTTATAGCAGGAGCTGAAGAAGATATTATTCCAGATGAAACAGGGGAGGAGTACTTGAAAATTGTTGAAGCAGGTGGAAGCGGGCCACATAACCACTTTTTAAAAACAGGAGAGGTGCAAAGTATCCATAATATTCTATTTGCCTTAAACAAGCCTACAAAAGGCGCTATAAACTTAACATATAACAGTGATGGAATAACTATAAAATCGCCTTTTGAGGGTGATGTGTTAACTATGACAACCATGGCGCAAAGTAAATTATATAAAGATAGTTTACAGCCGTTTTTATTACGTTCTAGATATGTAATTGGTAATATGCAATTGGTTGTGCCAAAACCCGTTGTAAAAGGTCATTTTGATATTGTTCAAAAATCAAAAATTTTAAAGAATGATGAAGATGGTGTTGTACTTAAAGTAACAACTGGTGGAGAAACTAAAACTGTTGGTTTATTAGGTGGTGCTGGTATGAATAGTGCTTTTAAACAAATAAAGATAGGCGGATTAGATTTTGCTTTTAAATACGGGTCTAAAGTATTAGAACTTCCTTTTAACATAAAATTAAACGATTTTGAAGCCGATAAGTTTCCTGGTTCAAATATTAATTCAGCATATTCAAGTGAAGTAACTGTAATAGATGAAGAAGAAGGTGATTTTGATTATAAAATTTTCATGAATAATATTTTGGATCACCGTGGATATCGCTTTTTTCAATCTAGTTTTGATCCAGATGAAAAAGGAACTATTCTTTCAGTTAATCATGATTATTGGGGATCATTAATAACCTACATTGGTTATTTTTTATTGTATTTTGGAATGTTGGCTATTTTGTTTGCAAAAGGAACCCGTTTTGGAGATTTAAAACGTCAATTAGAGAAAGTAAAGGCTAAAAAAGCGAAGACGCTTACGGTACTATTTCTATGTTTTGGATTAAGTGCGTTTGCACAAAACAAACACGAGCATCACGAAGGTGATGGTCATGATCATTCTGCTCCAACTAAAGTTCAAATAGATTCTGTTTTAAGAGCTAACATAACCCCTAAAGAACAAGCTGATGCGTTTGGACATCTTGTAATTCAAGATGTTGGAGGCAGAATGATGCCCGTTAATACTTATGCATCAGAAATGCTACGTAAATTAAGTAAAAGCGATACTTATGAAGAGTTTGATGCTAACCAAGTGTTTTTATCAATTCAAGAAAGTCCGACACTTTGGTATAATGTGCCCGTTATTTATTTAAGACCAATGGAAACAGATTCTTTGCGTTCTATAATTGGTGTGAAAAAAGAAGGTAAATTATTTCCTTTAACAGATTTTCTTAATAAAGATGGTTCTTATAAATTACAGCGATACCTTGAAGATGCTTTTAGTGTTACTGTACCAAATGGATATCAAAAGAAGTTAAGAGAAACGCATGAGCGTGTTTCGTTATTATTTAGTACAATTGAAGGTCGATCATTAAAAATGTTTCCTTTACCTAATGATGAAGGTAATAAATGGATTTCATCTTTTGAATATAAACACGAATCTCATAAAGTTAAAGATTCACTGTATGGTAATTTTATTAAAAATGGATTTAGAGCCTATTTATACACTTTAAATCAATCAAAACAATCTGGAGACTTCTCTGAAGCAACAAAACTTTTAGCTGCGTTTAAGAAAACACAGTTTAAGTATGGGGCTAATGTTATGTTAAGTGATGACAAGGTGAAAACAGAAGTATTGTATAATAAATATGATATTTTTAAGAAACTATACAAATGGTATATGTACAGTGGTGTATTGTTGTTTGTACTTTTAATTATTCAAATATTTAAAGAAAAAAGTAAAGCAATTAATATATCGATAACTGTTTTTAAAATAATAATTATTGGTGTGTTTCTTTTACATACAGCAGGTTTAATAGTGCGTTGGTATATTTCTGGTCATGCACCTTGGAGTGATGCTTATGAGTCTATGATATATGTAGCTTGGGCAACCATGTTGTTTGGATTGTTATTTGGAAGAAAGAGTGATTTAACTATCGCTTCTACAGCGTTTGTAACATTTATGATCTTAATGATTGCGCATTGGAACTGGATGGATCCTGCAATTGCTAATCTTCAACCTGTACTAGATAGTTATTGGTTAATGATTCATGTTTCTATTATTATTGCTAGTTATGGCCCATTTGCTTTGGGAATGATTTTAGGTATTGTGTCTTTATTTTTAATGGCTTTTACAAATAAAAATAATAAGTCTAAATTAGATTTAAATATCAAAGAGCTTGTTGTTATTAGTGAAATGGCTTTAACTGTAGGTTTAGTAATGCTTACTATTGGTAACTTTTTAGGTGGTATGTGGGCTAATGAAAGCTGGGGACGCTACTGGGGATGGGATCCAAAAGAAACTTGGGCACTTATTAGTATTATGGTTTATGCTTTTGTAATACATATGCGCTTGGTTCCTGGACTTCGCGGACGTTGGTTTTATAGTTTAATGTCTGTTATAGCATTTGCTAGTGTTTTAATGACCTATTTTGGTGTTAATTTTTATTTAGCTGGATTACATTCTTACGCTAGTGGTGATCAAATAATAAGTGTTAAATTTATTGCAATAGCCTGTGGTATGGTTGCTGTTTTAGGCTTTTTTGGATACCGCGGATATGCTAAACATTATAAGAAGTAAACATATGTGATTCCTGCGAAGGCAGGAATCACATATGTTTGTTATATCATTTATCCAAACATTCTTTTCCAAAACAGCTTTTTGGTTTCTATGATATTTTTTAAAGTTAAATCAGTGATTTTTTCTTCTGAATTGTTTTCAGTTTTTACGTGTTCATAACTAGGGGATATAAGACTCGTTTTTTTATAAGGATTACTAGTTCCAAATAGCCATTCAATTTTATTGGTCTCAAAAATAGTTAAAACTATGCACTTTAGTTCATTTCGCTTTAGCTTCTAAAAAGACTTATCTTTGGTTCATGCCAGATCAAAGAACGAATAATCATAGTGTTTCTCGGTAGCGTATGATAATTTCCACGATTCATTGCCTCCATATATTGCTCCATTTGGACATTCAGGTTCACAAGCTCCACAGTTTACACAATCATCTGTTATTCTTAATGCCATTATCGAATTATTTATTAATCTTTAAACCTCACTAATCAACTCCAAAACAAAATTATAACCTATTCCAAAAGAAATAGCTAATCCAAAACTTAGTAAGGTTCCTATTAATATATACTCAGTAAGTTTTCGGTCTTTTGCTTTAGATAAATCTCCAAATCTAAAAACAGATTTTGCAGCAATTAAAAAGCCAATACCTTCCCAGTGCCCTGTTATTATAAAAGCGAATACAAATAAACGCTCAAGCACACCAATGCAAGATCCAGCATTTTCTAAAGAGCCTTCATTTGCGTCTTCTTTTAAATACCATTTAGAGATAATAGTTTTCATAATTATAGATGAGGCTGCTGTTACACCAATTATTCCTGTTAGAAATAATAAAAATTTAGGATTGTAAAAGAGGTCAACATCTAGTGGGTATGCTTCATAAATATTTACAATTATGGCAATAATTATAATATGTGCCAATTGGTCTAAACCAAATAAAACTCTAGAATTCATTTTAGTGTTAAGGTGTAATTTTGCAACATCTATGATGTAATGTGATACTATTATAAACAATACACTTAACCAATAACTTGTATCAAATTGTAATAAGATGATTAGCGCTAAAAAATGAACCAAAATATGGTAATATAAATATTTTGATTTGTGTTTATGTGTTTGTTTGTGAAGTACCCATTTTTCTGGTTGTAATAAAAAGTCACCAATAAAATGCACTAAAACTAACTTTATAAATAATACTATCATAAAGTTTTTACTTGTGTGTTGTAGTAGTTTAATAATTTTAAAATCTCATCATATCCCGCACGTTTAAGACCTTCACTAATATTACTTTGAGATTTCCCAAGTAGTTCTGCTAACTGTTTTTGGTTTAATTTAGGTTTGTTTAAAGCTGTATTTATGATGGTGGATGATGTGATAGACCAACTATTCATAGTTAAATTAGCTAGTCCTATAATGGTGTTTATTGTTACATCAAAGATTTCAAAATTTGATTTTAAAGCAAGTGTATGTTTTTTTAACGATTCAAAACACTCACCAGAGTTTATAAAAGCACTTCCGTTAGATTCGGTAATTGTTTTTGCCTTATATGTTTTGTCTCCTAACCCAATTGCTAGTCTAACATCAAGTAATTTGAATTGTTTTAATGTCGATTTTATCAAGACACAAGCCTTTAAAGCATCTTCTGGTAATACCTCTAGTTGAAAGCTATGCTATCACCTCTAAAAATTCCCCAATCTTTTGGAGTTTCTCCTAAAGCGTTAAGAGTCTCTTTGAGCTTAGCCATCCAACTTTCAGGTATGTTTTTCCTAGAATTGATAATATCGCCTGTAATAATACTTGTCATGCGTTTTGATATAAATTCATACCAAATATATACGTTTTTTAGCAGATATTTAAATTTATCTGTTTTTGCAGATAAAAAAGTTTTTATCCTTTTTAACTAAAGTTCTAATATCTTTGAGTTTTTAAATAGAAGATATGGCTAAAGCAGGCAGCGAAAAAAACACGAAAAATAAGGCGAAGCATTCTAAGTTAATGGATCGTAAAAAGAATAGGAAAAAGTCTGAAGCAATTTTACGAAAAGAACGATTAAAAGCAATTATTCAAAAAAAGAACGAAAATTCATAATCTATAAATAAGATTTAGATTGTGTTTTTAGCATCGTAAAACCAAAGCTTATAAATTATAAAAAACGTTTTAACAACTTTATGTTTCTTATTAACAGTTAGTTTATTTGCACAACAACAACAAGTAGATTCGTTAGCTTTAAAAGCAGAACGCTATGCGTTTGCATTAGATAGTCTTAATAAACCTTTTAAATACCAAGACGGTTAATGATGGTTTAGTAACTTTAAATATCCCTGAAGGTTTAAATTTTTTAAACAGCGAACAAAGTAAAGATGTATTAACAGATCTTTGGGGAAATCCTCCTGATGAAACTATTGGTTTGCTATTTCCTGAGGATATGTTACCAATGCATGATGCATTTATGTACTGTGCAGAAATTGAATATACCGAAGAAGGTTTTATTGAAGATGAAGATTTATTAGCAGAAATATAAGAAGATGCGTTAGTATCAAATAAAGAAGGAGAAGCACAATATTATGATGCTATGTATTTAGTAGGTTGGGTTTTACCACCATATTACGATAAATAAAATAAGAAACTCATTGGATTAAAGAGTTAAAATTTGGTGATTATGATGTAAATACACTTAATTATAACATTCATGTTTTAGGACGTAAAGGTTATTTAAATGCTATAGGGGATATTACGGTTCTTGATACTTCTAATAAGGATAGAGATAAAATTTTGGACAGTGTAGAGTTTACAGACGGTAATACCTATGCCGATTTTAATCCCAATGTAGATAAGGTTGTAGCTTATGGAATAGGCGGACTTATAGCAGGAAAGCTATTAGCAAAAACAGGATTCTTTGCACCTATTTTAAAATTCTAGAAGTTTATACTATTGGAGCTGTTGCTTTATTTAGAGGATTTAAAAAGAAGATTTTTGGAGGTGGTTGTATGGATGTTTAGTATTGTTTGAAGTTCTAATAAAAAACAGAAAGAACCTTACTAAACCTAATCTCTTCAAAATTTGTAATAACTTTATTTGCCGTAGAATAATCTTGGTTTTTAGAATGAATACTATCAAAACCAACAGAATAAATTCCAGCAGAATTAGCAGCTTGTATACCGTTGGTAGAATCTTCAATGACAATACATTCATCTTTGTTAAAACCTGAAGCTTCAGCAGCATTAATAAAAATTTCAGGATGTGGTTTTGAAGCTTTTAAATCGGCACCGCTTAATTTTACTTTAAAATATGGGTTTAAATCGAATCTTTTAAAAATACGCTCTATACTAGGCATAGAAGCAGAAGACGCAAGAATAAGAGTTAATCCGTTACTATGATAATCTTTTATTAAATCTAAAACGCCATCAATTAAATCGAATGTTTTATCATTTTCAAAAATATGTTCGTAGTGTTTACGCTTAATGGTTACTAAAGTTTCTGGAGCTTCTTCAAGTTTAAAAATATCGCAAACTTGCTTGCAAACATTTAAAGTTGATTTTCCAGTAAGCGATTCGTAAAGTTTATTAGAGACATCAACATTCATGTCATCAAACATTTTATAATAAGCCTTATGGTGTAAAGGTTCACTATCTATAATAACCCCATCCATATCGAAAATAACAGCTTTTAACATCTTTGTTTTTTTTGCGAATATATATGAATGCCTACTAATAGCCTAAAAATCTATTTTGTAGTTTGAAATTAAATTAACATATTTATTGACTATGGGTAATAATTAGTATCATTGCTAGAGTTAATAAACGTTAAAATAAATCTTATCAAAACAAATTCAAATTTTCATACAAGTAATAAGCATAAATCAGGTTATGATTTAGATATTTTATGCGACGTTTATCCAGATTTAAAACCATTTGTATTTGTAAATAAATACGAAACAAAAACTATCGATTTTGCAAATCCAAAAGGAGTAAAGGCTTTAAATAAAGCGTTATTGTTTAAGGATTATAATATAAAATATTGGAAATTCTCAGATGATAATTTATGTCCTCCAATTTCTGGACGGGTAGATTATATCCATTACCTGTTTGATCTTTTAAAAGGAAATAAAGCACGTAAAGATATTTCAGTTTTAGATATTGGTACAGGTGCAACTTGCGTATATCCTATACTTGGAAATGCTGAGTATAGTTGGAAATTTGTAGGGACAGATATTGATAAGGCATCTTTAAAAACTGCTCAAAATATTATAGATAAAAATGAATTGACTCAAGTTATTTCTTTAAGACATCAAAATGATATTTCTAAAATATTACAAGGTGTTATAAATGATGATGATCAATTTTCTGTAACGATGTGTAATCCGCCATTCTATAAATCTGAAGAAGAAGCTATAAATGCGACTACTAGAAAATTAAAAGGACTTAAAAAAGAAGGGGAGGAGCTTGTGAGAAACTTTTCAGGAACTCATAATGAGTTGTGGTATAAAGGTGGTGAAAAAGCTTTTTTACATAATTATTTATACGAAAGTTCATTATTTAAGGAACAAAGTGAATGGTTTACATCATTAGTTTCTAAAAAGGATTTAGTAAGAGGCATGCAAACTTCATTAAAAAAGTTGGGAGCTACTTCCGTAAAAGTTATTAATATGGGACAAGGGAATAAGTTGTCTAGAATTGTGGCTTGGACTTATAAATAAAAAAGTACCAAAAACCATATTTTGGTGTCCAGTACTTTTTTGTTTGTAGTTAAATAATGCAATTATTATAATTAATATGGTTAGCATTAAATAGATCATACGATCTTTTTTTTTATTTAGTCTTTATGATTAAATTTGCTTTCTTAATTATTAAGTAAAATTAGTCAGTATCCCCGTCAATCTATATGACGAACATCATGCTTTTATGAAGTGGTATATTTTTCAATTATTAGGATGTTTGAAGGTATTGAACTAAGTAAAAAGCAAATGAAAACAGTGTAGTAATTAAGGGTTGTTAGATTAAGTAGTATTTTTATAAATAGTTGTACATTAAAATATAAAAACGATTATGAAATTAGATATTTTAGCTATTGGAGCTCATCCAGATGATGTAGAATTAGGTTGTGGAGGTACTATAGCAAAAGAAATTGCTAACGGTAAAAAGGTAGGTATAATAGATTTAACTAGAGGAGAACTAGGAACAAGAGGTACTGCCGAAACAAGAGATGATGAATCTGCTAGTGCTGCAAGAATTCTAGGAGTGGTAATTCGTGAGAATTTAAGGTTTTCTGATGGCTTTTTTACAAATGATAAAGTACATCAATTAGAGATTATTAAAATGATACGTAAGTATAAACCAGAAATTGTTATTTGCAATGCCATTGACGATAGACACATAGATCATGGAAAAGGAAGTAAATTAGCTAGCGACGCTTGTTTTTTAAGTGGTTTAGTTAAAATCGGAACAAAACTTGATGATAATAAAGAAAATCAAGAACCGTGGAGACCAAAACATGTATATCATTATATACAATGGAAAAATATTGAGCCAGATTTGGTTGTTGATATTACAGGGTTTATAGAAACAAAAATAGAATCTGTATTGGCTTATAAGACACAGTTTTATGATAAGGATAGTAAAGAGCCTGAAACACCTATTTCTAGTAAGAACTTTACAGATAGTGTAATGTATAGATCAAGAGATTTAGGACGCTTGGTTGGTGTTAAGTATGCTGAAGGTTTTACCGTAGAACGTTATGTAGCTGTAGATAGTTTATTTGATTTAAAATAAGGTGAATTAAATTTTACTTATATTTATTCAATAAATATAAGTAAATGAAATGGTTAGAAGATTAAGAGATAAATAATGTAATTTCTTCTGTAAAATTTTAATAAAAATCTTTGTATAAGTCATTAAATTAATTACATTTGCAAACGCATTATAAAATGCAAATTAGATGGTGGTTGTAGCTCAGTTGGTTAGAGCATCGGTTTGTGGTACCGAGGGTCGCCGGTTCGAATCCGGTCTTCCACCCAAAAGTAAAATCCTTTCAATTTATTGAAAGGATTTTTTTGAGGATTAAAACTAGTGGTACTGGTATTATATCGGGGCAAGTCCAAAAATTTTGGAATTTTAGAATTAAGCAAAATAGTTGCAAGTCTAAATAGGAAGAATTCTACGTTTCTCACTCCTCTAAATTGTGTTCTAAAAGCTTTTATTTTGGTATTGAAAGCTTAACTGATGCATTAATACTTCTGTTGTTAAAGTAGTTTAGAATATTTTTTAATGGATTGACATAGTTCTAGAGATGCTATTGAAGCTTTTAAATTTAGCCAGTCTTATTTTTTCATCCCATTTTACTAATTGTATTAATGACGAAGTTTTGTCTTTTGTATTGTTGAATATACAAGATAGGTTCTGACAGAGTTTATATGCTTTTCAAAATCTGGATAGTATTCAAAAAGTATTTTAGCTCTTTGTGTTTGATTTATATCGTAAATATCGATTACGGGCTAACAATTGTTTTAGGGTGTCTCCATTTCCTAATAGTTCAGAAATGTATTTCAATGCTTTGTTTCTAGCGTTTTCTATAGCATCATTCTCAGTATGGAGAGCTCCCTTCTCATCTATATTTGATTCTGATTTCTTGTAATGCGTATAGGGCTAGTTTTTGAACATGGAATTTATCTATAACTAATGTGGCATTTTGGAATGATTTCTTAACGATGAGTAAGATATTGCTCGCCATGTTTAAGGGTTACCTACTTAGCTTTTTTTCTTTGCTTTAAAGGAATCTTATGGAGTATAGTAATAACAGCATCTGCTTTGGTTTCTTTGACCATGGCTGTTATAGCTCCTTTCTGGTAATTCTTATGTTTTCTAAATCTGATTCTTTTAGATTGCTTATCATATCTAGTTCATTTTTCAAATTAGAATACTTTAATTCTTTCTAAGGTGATTGATAATTCCCTAAATCATCTATGTTTTCAATTATTTTATGAAAAAGGTGTTCGCTTGCAATAACATGTCTTATAATTTCAATAAGCGTAAAAGCATTGTCATCTAGTTTCCAATTAAGGTACCTGTAAGTAATCCGGTTCTATAATTTGAGACTTCTTCTTCTAACTTCCGAAAAGTTTAATGAGATAATTCAGATTGAATTCATTTAAATATTTTTAATCAAAGGAATAAACTTTATAGATAAAACTAATCCACCTTCACACGTTCATCTCTATTAGCTAATTCCCATGCTGTATGAAATATTAAACGAGCCCTAGTTTCTAGTAAATCATATTGAATTTTATCTGGAGTATCTGTATGTTTATGATAATCTTCATGTGTTCCATTAAAGTAAAATATAACTGGTACATTATTTTTAGCAAAGTTGTAATGATCAGATCTATAATAAAAACGATTAGGATCATTTTCTTTATTAAAAGTATAGTCAAACGTCATGTTAAAATACTTATCATTAACAGCTTTTGAAACCCTATGTAATTCCTTACTTAATTTATCAGACCCTATTAAATATAGGTAATTACGATGGTCTTTATGTTTATCATCAACACGACCAATCATGTCTATATTTAAATTGGCTATCGTATTTTCTAGAAGAAAAACCGGGTCTTCATATGCATAATATTTAGATCCGCATAAGCCAATTTCTTCACCAGTAACATGTAAAAATAAGATAGAGCGTTTGGGACCATGACCTTTATCTACAGCTAGTTTAAAAGCTTCTGCTATTTCTAAAATAGCAACTGTACCAGAACCATTATCATCTGCACCATTATTTATTTCTCCATTTCCAGAAATACCAATGTGATCTAAATGTGCCGAAATAATAACAATTTCATCTGGTTTTTCAGAACCTTTAATATATGCCAATACGTTTTCAGAATCGCCGTTGGCTCTACCGTTAAAATAAGCTTTAGGAATTTCTTGAAAATAATCACCTTCAGCAATAGGAGAAGGGACATTATTGGCTACATAATATTGCTTTATAAATTCAATAGCTTTTTTTTGACCAGCTTCACTAGTTTTTCTGCCTTCATAATCATCAGAAGCATATATATAAAGCGCTTCTTTAAGTTCTTCTTTTGTAATAGAATTTGCGTATTCAATAGCCGAAACTTGTTTGTTTTTATTGCTTAAAGAAGAACTACATGAGGTTGCGAAAACTGCAAATATGAAAAGGATTATTATTTTTTTCATTATTTTAAAATTTAATTCTATAAAGATAAAAATATAATATGCACTGTTTAATTATTTAACAGTACATTATCTGGGTTTAGGGTTATTCTATGGTTTTGATTGGCTATTCGCCGTGCAGTAGTAAAAATTAATTTTGTACGCTGTTCTAAAAGGGATTAGTCAATTTTATACGACGTATCAGAAGGTTTGGAATGTCTAATTTTATGGTAGTATTTACTAAGCCACATTATTTACCTTAGGAACCATTACAAAAGGTAATTTCACAAAAGAATTTAAGCAAACCATTATTGATTTTGTTAGCTCAGATCACAAGGTTAGCGATTTAAG
>CALKXS010000064.1 GCA_938003745.1 uncultured Algibacter sp. | reverse complement strand
ATTCAAGATAAATTAAATAATAGACCACGAAAAATTATTGGCTATAAAACTCCTAAAGAAATAATAGAAAATGAACTAAAAATGGTAGCTTAGACTTAAATTAAAATTAGCAACAATTGTTGCGTTAACACATTGAATGCAAATGCAGCTAATCTATTAAAAAATAGCAACAGTTGTTGCGCTAGAACCTTGAATGCAGCATTCCTAATTGGGGAATAAAAAGAAATTTAGGCAAACATTTCACTTACGAAACGGGAATTGAATATGCTCATTATTTTACTAAAAATAAAGGATATTTAGTAGAGGTAGGTGAAGCTGCAATGAATTTACATCTTCATTAACCAAGAACGCACATCTACGTCTTGTTTAATAATACTTTTTAAGTCTTCAATTTTAACACGCTCTTGTTTCATAGAATCTCTATAACGAATAGTTGCCATGTTATCCGCTTTAGTATCATGATCTACAGTAATACAAAATGGTGTACCGTTAGCATCTTGCCTTCTGTAACGCTTTCCTACGGTATCTTTCTCCTCATAAACGACATTAAAATCCCATTTCAAATCATCAATAATTTGTCTTGCAATTTCTGGTAATCCATCTTTTGCTACTAAAGGAAATACAGCAGCTTTTGTTGGCGCTAAAACGGAAGGCAATTTTAAAACAGTACGTTTCGTACCATTTTCAAGTTCTTCTTCAACTAATGAATTTGAAAATACCGCTAAAAACATACGATCTAAACCTATAGAGGTTTCTAACACATATGGCGTATAACTTGCCTTTTCTTCATTATCAAAATATTGCAGTTTCTTTCCAGAATGTTCTTCGTGTGCTTTTAAATCAAAATCTGTTCTAGAGTGAATACCTTCTAACTCTTTAAATCCAAATGGAAATTTAAATTCAATATCGGCAGCAGCATCAGCATAATGTGCTAATTTTTCATGATCGTGAAAACGATAATTATTAGCACCCATCCCTAAAGATAAATGCCATTTCAACCTATGCTCTTTCCAATGGTCATACCACTCTTTTTGAGTTCCTGGTTTTATAAAAAATTGCATTTCCATTTGTTCAAACTCACGCATTCTAAAAATAAATTGTCTTGCAACAATTTCATTTCTAAACGCTTTTCCTGTTTGAGCAATTCCGAAAGGAATTTTCATTCGGCTAGTCTTTTGTACGTTCAAAAAGTTTACAAAAATACCTTGCGCTGTTTCTGGACGCAAATATAAATCTATTGCTGTTTCTGCAGAAGCTCCTAACTTTGTTCCAAACATTAAGTTAAACTGCTTAACGTCTGTCCAATTTCTACTTCCTGTTAAAGGATCAGCTATTTCAAGCTCTTCAATTAAAGCTTTAACATCACCCAAATCTTCCTTTTCAAGAGATTTCCCTAACCTAGAAAGAATAGCATTAATTTTTTCTTGATACCCAACTACACGTCCATTTGTAGAAATAAACTCCTCTTTATTAAAAGCATCTCCAAAACGTTTAGCCGCTTTCTTAACTTCTTTCTCAATTTTAGACTCAATCTTAGCACAATAATCTTCTACTAAAACATCTGCTCTATATCGCTTTTTAGAATCTTTGTTATCTATTAATGGATCACTAAAGGCATCTACATGACCTGAAGCTTTCCATGTTGTAGGGTGCATAAATATGGCAGCATCTATTCCTACAATATTTTCATTCATTTGCACCATGGCTTTCCACCAATAGTCACGAATGTTTTTCTTTAACTCTGCTCCGTTTTGTGCGTAATCATATACTGCACCTAAACCGTCATATATTTCACTACTTTGAAACACATATCCGTATTCCTTTGCATGTGAAATTACCTTTTTAAATTTATCATCTTGATTTGCCATGGTACAAAAATAAAAAAGTGATTGAAACAAATGGAGTTGTTTCTTAAAAATTGCGTAATGATTTGATATTTTTTTATTTAAGTTTACAAAAGAGCATTTTATCTGAAAAATCTGTGATTAAACCTATAATAAATTTACTCTTTCCTAAAGTATGTTATGCGTGTCAAAATCATTTGAACGATAATGAAGATACAATATGCACAAATTGCAGACATGACCTCCCCATTACTAATTTTCATTTTGATAATCGTGATGCCATAAAAAAAGTACTTTACGGTAGAGCAAAAATAGAAAACGGCACTGCTTTATTTCGTTTTGAAAAGAAAAGTACCGTACAACAGCTTATTCACGGACTAAAATATAAAGGCTACCAAAATATTGGTTTTATTTTGGGTAATTGGCTGGGAGCTGAATTAAAGACGATTGAAGCTTACAAACAAATTGATTACGTTATACCAGTACCACTTCACAAAAAGAAGCTAAAAAAGAGAGGCTACAACCAAGTAACCAAATTTGGTGAACAATTAGCATTGGCTCTTGAAGCTGAATATAAAGATGGTATTTTAATTAAAATCACCAATACATCATCTCAAGTGAATAAAAAACGTTTGGCACGTTGGAATTCCAATGAAGAATTATTTTCAATTCAGAATGAAATAAATATAGAAAACAAGCACATTTTACTAGTTGATGACATTATTACAACAGGAGCTACTATAGAAACGTGTATTACCGTTTTAAACCAAGTAAAAAACATTAAAATAAGTATTGTGACTATGGCAATAGCTTAATAAGATTATCGTTATCTCTTTAAAATTATGTAGGTTTGTACAAAAGTTTAGGCAAGAAATGAATAAAACGCTTTCAAATTTTATTTTAGCAGCTTTAGTTGTGCTGATTTTTATTAACTGTGCCAATAGAGGAACACCAGAAGGTGGCGAAAAAGATCTTGACCCTCCAGTTATAGTTAGCTCTTCGCCCAAAAATTACTCTACTAATTTTAAAGGCAATGAAATTAAAGTTTATTTTGATGAGTTTATTAAAATCAAAGACCTTCAAAAGCAATTAATCATTTCGCCTCCCATGAAAACGCAACCCGAAATTACGCCTTTGGGAAGTGCAAGTAAATTTATTACAATTAAAATATTTGACACACTAGCACCAAATTCAACTTACGCTTTTAATTTTGGGAATAGTATTCAAGATAACAATGAAGGTAACCCTTACCCATATTACAGATATGTGCTATCTACTGGAGACTATATAGATTCGCTTTCTGTAAAAGGTCAAATTATAGATGCAGTAAAAAGTGAACCAGATACTTTTGTTTCTGTTGCTTTATATGAAGTAGATTCTACATATCATGATTCTATTGTATATAAAGAAACGCCTAAATACATTACAAATACACTAGATAGTTTAACCACGTTTTCTATTGATAATGTAAAGGCTGGAAAATACCGCCTTTTAGCACTAAAAGACGAAAACTTAGACAATAAATTTCAGCAAAAAACAGACAAAATAGGTTTTCACGAAGATTTTATAACTGTTCCTACAGACTCTACATATTTTATTAAACTTTTTAATGAAGAAATTGATTTCAAAGCTATAAGACCAAGGCAACTTTTAGGAAATAAAATTGATTTCCCATATGAAGGTAATTATAAAAACATGCGTATTAGTCTAAAATCTGAGGTCCCAGAAGAGTTTGAATACCGTATTACTAAAGACCCAAAAACTGATACTTTATATTATTGGTGTTTACCAAAAAAACTAGAATTAGATTCTTTAATATTTAACGTATCAAATAAAACATTTGAAAAAGATTTTACTGTAAAAATAAAAGACAAAGAACGAGACTCCTTAATTGTAAGTGCAGAACCATCAGGTAATATAGCTTATAACGATTCTTTATTTATTACTGGAAGTGTCCCTTTTAAAACAATAGACGAATCAAAAATTATAATTTTAGATCAAGATTCTTTAAAAGTAGAATTCAATTCAAAATTTGATTCTATTAGAAATACACTTGCTGTAAATTTTGATAAAACTGAAAGCAACTCATACAATATTCAAGTTTTACCCGAAGCATTTACAGGCTTTTTTGGAACTAAAAATGACACACTAAATTACAGTGTTAATACATCAAGCAAAAGTAGTTTTGGAAATCTAAGAGTAAAAATAGCTAATGCTATTTACCCCATTATTGTTCAATTAACAGACGCAAAAGGTGAAGCTAAATATGAGCATTATGCAACAGAAGCAAAACCTATTGACTTCTTAGATATAAGACCAAGCAAATACTACGTCAAAATTATTTTTGATACTAATGGGAATAAAAAATACGACACAGGTAGTTACTTAAAAAAGATTCAGCCAGAACGTATTAGTCATTTTGAAATTATAGAACCTATAAGAGCAGATTGGAGTTATGAAGAAACCTTCACTCTGCTTTCAAACTAAAAATATCTTTATCGTTTAAAAACTTAAACTTGCTTCTATAAGCAGAAATATGTCGTTTTTCTAAGGTTATTATCTCAGTGCATTCTTCATTAGGAGTTAAATTTGAAATTTGTTCTCCTAAAACATCGTATACTGCTGAGTGTCCTGAGTATTTACTATTCACACCATCTACACCTACACGGTTTACGCCAATGCAGTAACTCATGTTTTCAATAGCACGAGACTTTAAAAGCGCATCCCAAGCAGATACTCTAGGTGTTGGCCAATTAGCAACATATATTAAAACATCATAATCTTCAACATTTCTTGCCCAAACAGGAAAACGTAAATCGTAGCAAATTAACGGGCATATTTTCCAGCCTTTATAATCTACAATAACCTTATTTTTCCCTGAAGTATAAACCTTTTCTTCACCAACTAAAGTAAATGTATGCTTTTTATCATAATGAGTTATTTTACCAGAAGGTTCAACAAAAAGTAAACGGTTACAAAACTTATTATCTTCTTTTATAACAAGACTTCCCACTATAGCAATATGCTTTTTTAATGCCAAATCCTTCATCCAACTTACCGTTTTACCTTCCATAGATTCAGCAACCGATTCAGCATGCATAGTAAAGCCAGAAGTAAACATTTCTGGAAGAATGACAAGATCTGAATCTTCATTTAAATCTTCTATTTTCTTTGTGAAATTAACACGGTTTTGCGCTGCGTTTTCCCAAACTAGGTCAGATTGAATTAATGCTACTTTAAGTTTCTCTTGCATTAGCTATAAACAGTTATTTAAGTTTTTGTCTGGCCTTTTCATGATTAACTTTAAGCTTTTCTATTTTACTTAGCCATTTCTTTTCGTCTTGAGGAGACAATTTACCTTTCTTTTTTAACTTTTCATACTTTTCAAAAGCTTGTTTATGTTTTTTATCTGCCTTATCAAATTTAGATTGTGCTTTTTCTCTACTCTTTAATTCTTTTTCGGCTTTCTTTTGTTCTTTCTTAGCTTTTTCAAGTTCTTTTTCTACTTTTTTACCAGCTTCTTGCTTTTCTTTCTCAATCTTACTTTCAATAGTCTTAAAAATGCTTTCTCTTTCTTCTAAAGATAATTTTTCTGTAACGTCAATTTTATCTTCTAATATCGTTTCTCCTTTAACTTGGTACTCTTGCCCATTAACAACAATATTTTGCGCTTGCAATGTGAATCCTAATACCAAGCATAATAATCTTATCCAAAATTTCATAATCTAATTTATTTTACATGTTTTCTAATAAATCAGACACATAAAAATTAAAAAAGTAACGAGATTAAAGATTAAACGCCTAAAATTTTTAATAAATCGTGCCTATAAGTTCTACCTATTGAAATTTTACTTGAGCTTACAAAAATTGAGTTTCCAGAAATTTTATTTATAAAATTGGAATTCACAATAAACGATTTATGCACTTGAATAAATTCATCCCAATTAATTTTTCATTCCATTTTTTTAACGAATCTATAAATTATAGTTTTTGTATAAATGGTAACATAATTTCTATCTGATTCTAAATATAAAATATCACCCATCACAATCTTATGTAGTGTCTTATCTACATTTAAAAAGAAGATTTCATTGTCGCTTTCAAGTATTTCATCTTTGCCATTTTTAATCTATCTTTTAATTTATTTGTCGCTTTTAAAAACCTATCAAAAGAAAATGGTTTTACTAAATAATCAATAATAGCATCTAAATCAAAACTAGAAACGGCATAATCTGGATAAGCTGATGTTACAATAACTGCTGGTTGATTTTTTAAAGTCTTTATAAAATCTAACCCAGATATGTCTGGTAAAAAAAAGATGGGGAGAAAATTATAGGAAAGATTACTCTGCTGATATTGCTTTTTGGGCTGCCAAAGATGATTATTTAAACAAAAGAAATCTTGACAAAATAGCAACACATAAAATCTTAAATTTTATGTATATAAAGGACTTTTAAATCAGTGAACTCCTGAACAAATTGCCGGAAGAATCAAAATTGAATAGCCTAATCATAAAATTATGTCTATTTCTCATGATGCTATTTATAGACACATATATTTAACTCCTCAAGGAAATTTAAATAAAAAACTAATACAATTACTTGTTCGTAAAAAAACGCGTCGTAGACCTGTTAAAAAGAAACGAGGAACAGGCTCTAAAA
>CALKXS010000063.1 GCA_938003745.1 uncultured Algibacter sp. | reverse complement strand
TAGAGTAGAGTTTGCAAAGTTCGCTCTTTGTGTGTTTACCTTTAGTAAGTTCATCAAGAATTTTTAGTTTAAAAGGTTCTGAATACCGTCTAATTACTTTGTCATTTTTATACATAATGTTTAAAATTATGTAGCCTTTATTCAGGACGGGTCAAATCAAAAGAAGACGGGGTAACAACGTGGTAATAGCGGTGTTTTTCTTCAAGGGAAATATGAGATTCAGATCTTAGATAGTAACAATAATGATACTTATGTTAATGGTCAGGTAGGTTCTATGTATAAGCAATCTATTCCTTTAGCAAAGGCTTTGGTGCCAACAAGAGAATGGAATACTTACGATATTATTTATCATGCTCCAGAATTTGATGGTAAAGAGAAAACAAAATCGGCTACCATGACAGTTCTTCATAATGGTGTACTAATTCAAGACCATTTTATTTTAAAAGGAACGATACTTTATATTGGTTGGCTAAAAAATATTCCGCATGGAAAAGGACCAATAAGATTGCAGGATCATGGAGATGCTGTTAGTTATAGAAATATTTGGGTTAGAGAACTGTAAATAAGATGTTGTTTTTAAATATTGATTAATATAAGGTGTTACTGTATGTTTTTATTGTGGAATTTTTCATTTTCTTTTTGTAGATTGAGATAAAAAGCGGCTATATTAGCGGTCAATCTCTTTTTAAAAAATGAAGGTGTTTTAATAATAACAAATATGAACAAAATCTTAAAAAAAATAGGTCTATTAGCATTTGTTTTTTTATTTCTAAGCTGCTCTAAAATAAAAAAGAACCCTTCTAAACCATATTTTGGAAATGGTTTTAGAAATGGGTGGGTAGATCAAAATTCAATAACAATCTGGACTAGATTGACAGAAAACCCTAATTTAAATTCAGAGGGCGCTTCTTTTATAACTTTAACAAAAAAAGAAAGTGCTAAATTAGCTAAATTAACAGATGTTAATCTACTACATGATGCTCAGATTCCAGAAGGATTAACTTTAAAGGATATGGAGGGAGCATGCCCAGGAACTTCTGGAGAAGTGAAATTAATATATTACGAGCAAAAAGGTAATAAAAAGAAAGTAGAAACTAAATGGTGTAAAGTAAACGAAACTAAAAATTATACTTGGCAATGGAAATTAAAAAATCTTAAGGCTAATACAATTTATAGTTTAAAGGTTTATTCTAGGATAGATAAAGGATTTGAAATTTCAGATTCTGTATCTGGATTGTTTAAAACTCCACCGAAAAAAAACATAAAGAAAGACATTTCGTTTAGTGTAGTAAGTTGTCATGATTATAACCGAAGAGATAGTATTATAGGTCATAAAATATATACTGCAATGGCTAAAGATAGCTTAGATTTTTATGTGCACACAGGTGATATTGAGTATTACGATAAAAATAATCCATGGGCATTTACCGAGTCTTTAATGCGTTTTAAGTGGGATCGTTTATTTGCATTGCCTCTACAACGTGATTTTTTTACAAAAACAACTTCATATTTCATGAAAGACGATCATGATGTACTTAAAAACGATGCTTCTCCTGGTACAATGTATGGATCTGTTACCTTTAAAAGAGGTCTTGAGATATTTGAAAAAGAGCAATTTCCTTCAAATGAAAAAACATACAAAACCATAAGGTGGGGTAAAGATTTACAGGTCTGGCTTTTAGAGGGTAGAAATTATAGAAGTAAAAATGAACTTAAAGACGGAGCAAATAAGACAATATTAGGAAAAGAACAAAAAGAATGGTTTTACAAAACATTAGACGCCTCTAATGCAAAGTATAAGGTTGTCATCTCAGCATCTCCAATTTTAGGTCCAGATAGGGCTGTAGGTAAAAATGATAATCATTCTAACACTGCTTTTTACTTTGAAGGTCAAGAAATAAGAGATTTTATAAATAAATACAATAATGTATTTGTATGTGTTGGCGATAGGCATTGGCAGTATGCTACACATTTTAAAGATAGTAATTTATGGGAATTTGGATGTGGCTCTGGAGCTGATGCTCATGCTGGAGGATGGAACCCTAATGATCTAAGACCAGAACATAAATTTTTACGTGTAAAAGGAGGATATTTAGTAGGTAAAGTTTTTACTGAAAAGAACGTGACTAAGTTAAAGTTTGAACATAGAGATGTTAATGGGAA
The DNA here is from genome assembly GCA_938003745.1 of uncultured Algibacter sp. Classification (GTDB taxonomy): domain Bacteria; phylum Bacteroidota; class Bacteroidia; order Flavobacteriales; family Flavobacteriaceae; genus Postechiella. Next base: position 12,705 of record CALKXS010000063.1, on the reverse strand, counting down.
TAAAGTTCATGAAGAAACATTTGAACGTTAAGTATATCAAAGGAAGTCTATTTAAAATAGGGTATTAGTGAATTATAAGAGTTTAAAAATAAAACATACAAGAAACTCGTTTTGTGATTTCTATTTTATGTATAAATATGCTTGTAAAGCTGTTTATTTTTCTTTTTATTGTTGTTTAATTCATAATTAGTTGTAATTTTATCGCTTATATTAACGAAAGGGGCTCACGCCGACGATTTAGAGTTAATAGTTAAGATGGTTATTCAGTGAAAACAGGAAACAACATATCTCTTATCTCTTTTGTTTTAGTAGAAAGTACTAAAATATCTATTGTGCGTTTTCCGCAAAATCGTCCCTAAGGGGCTATCTATTTAAGAAAGTAAATTACTTTCGGTTTTCGTTATTTTTTTAGAGTATAAATTTAAAGCTTAAAAGCTTTTCTTATTGCCTTATTGTATTTATATGATTTGGTTTAGTAATTGTTGAAAAATGAATTCAATATTGAACATAGAAAAAGATACTATTGTAAATCAAACAAGATCTTTTTGTGTAGAAGAAGGATTAGAGATTGTTTTTACGCATGAAATATCTAAAACGCAGTTGCAGATTATTTCTGAAAGGACAAAAAAACTACCAGCTATGTATCATGCTAGCGTAGGAATGCTGTATGATAGATTAAAAAATGGTTGTTGTCTTTTGATGAAAGATGAGGAGATTTATGCGCATATATTTGCACATAGGCATACCATTCAAAACCATTCAGTATATGAGCGTTCATCTTTATGGGTTCATAAACGGTATAGAAATAATAATTTGGGGTTGCTTTTAATGGACTGCTTAACAAAACGATTTACAAAAGAATTTCTCATTTCAATAGCTCAGGAGCCTACTGTTCATCATAATAATGAGTTGTTAGGTATGCAATATATTACTTTAAAAGACTTGTCTCCTGTATTGGTTGAAACATTAGAGGAAATAGGCAAATTAAGGGATGAGCATATGTATAAATATTATGTTAATCCATATTTCGAATCTAAAATAAATAAATTTAATAAAATTCTTATAAAATAATAAATAATTAAAATGAAAAAATTAGTAATAGCATATAGCGGAGGATTAGATACATCGTATTGTGCAGTAAGCTTATCAAAAGAATATGATGTACATGCCGTAAGTGTAAATACTGGTGGATTTACTAATGAAGAGGTTAAGAATATAGAAAGTAATGCCTATAAAATGGGTGTTTCTACTTATAAAAATATTGATGCCGTAGCTACATTTTATCAAAAAGTAGTGAAATATTTAATATATGGTAACGTATTAAAAAATAGCACGTATCCACTATCTGTAAGTGCGGAGCGTATTATTCAAGCTATTGAAATTATTGAATATGCTAAAAGTATTGATGCCGAATATATTGCTCATGGTAGTACAGGAGCAGGAAACGACCAAGTACGTTTTGATATGATTTTTCAAACATTGGCCCCTGGTATTAAAATTATCACACCAATTAGAGATAAAAAATTAACAAGACAAGAAGAAATTGAGTATTTAAAATCTGAAGGTATTGATATGCCTTGGGAAAAAACAAAATATTCGGTTAATAAAGGACTTTGGGGAACAAGTGTTGGAGGTGTTGAAACTTTAGAATCTGAAAAACCGTTACCAAGTGAAGCGTATCCATCTCAATTAGAAAAGAAAGGTGAAGAGAAAGTTGCATTAACTTTTAAAAATGGAGAGTTTATAGCGTTAAATGGTGAAGAAAATGCACCAGAAGTGAATATTGAAAAGTTAAATGATATCGCTTCGGCTTATGCAATAGGTAGAGATATTCATGTTGGAGATACTATTGTTGGAACAAAAGGAAGAGTTGGTTTTGAAGCTGCTGCTGCTTTAATAACCGTAAAAGCACATCACTTATTAGAGAAACATACCCTAACTAAATGGCAATTGCAGCACAAAGAATATTTGTCTAGTTTCTATGGGATGCATTTGCATGAAGGTCAATATTTAGATCCAGTAATGCGGGATACCGAGGCGTTTTTACAAAGTTCTCAAAAGATGGTTTCTGGTAATGTGGTAGTGGCTTTAAAGCCGTATCATTTTTCTTTAGATGGTATTGTTTCTAATCACGATTTAATGTCTAGTAAGTTTAGTACTTATGGTGAAGAAAATAAAGCTTGGACTGCCGATGATGCTAAAGGATTCATCAAGATTATTGGGAATCAAAATAAAATATATAGACAAGTAAATTCTTAAGATATGATTAAGGTTGGAATTATAGGGGGTGCAGGATATACAGCAGGTGAGTTAATCAGATTATTAATTAATCACCCAAATACTGAGATTGATTTTGTGTTTAGTACATCTAACGCAGGAAATAAAATTAGTAAAGTACACCAAGATTTAGTAGGGTCTTTAGATTTGAAATTTACGGATACCGTAAATCCAGATGTAGATGTATTGTATTTATGTTTGGGTCATGGTAACTCGGTTAAGTTTTTATCTGAGAATACATTTTCGGATGCTACAAAAATTATCGATTTAGGAAATGATTTTAGATTGGAAGCCGATAAGATTTTTGAAGGTAAGCCTTTTGTTTACGGACTACCAGAATTAAATAAAGATGCTATTGTAAATGCCAATTATATTGCCAATCCAGGATGTTTTGCTACAGCAATTCAATTAGGGTTATTACCATTGGCAGATGCTGGTTTAATTAATAAAGATGTGCATATTAATGCAGTTACTGGTGCTACTGGCGCAGGAACATCGTTATCTGCAACAACACATTATACTTGGAGGGATAATAACTTTTCGTATTACAAACCGTTTACGCATCAGCATTTAGGAGAGATTAATCAGTCGGTAAATCAATTGCAAAATGATTTTGCTTCTGAAATTATTTTTATGCCAAATAGAGGTAATTTTTCTAGAGGTATTTTTGCAACTATTTATACAGATTTTGAAGGATCGGTTGAAGATGCTAAAACCATTTATAAGTCATTTTATAAAGACGCTAAATTTACGTTTTTGTCGGATGATTTTCTACATATGAAGCAGGTAGTAAACACCAATAAGTGTTTGGTACATTTACATAAACATAACGGTAGATTATTAATCACTAGTACGATTGATAATTTATTGAAAGGGGCTTCGGGTCAAGCTGTTCAAAATATGAACTTAATGTTTGGTCTGGAAGAAACCACAGGATTAGGGTTGAAAGGGACGTATTTTTAGAATGCATTTCGTTATGCTGAACTTAACTTGATTCGGTATTTCGTGAAAATGAGTTTAATGATTATGATTTCACTCTTCTAGTAGAAATGACAAGAGGTTTGAAATAAACTAAAAGTTAGCAAGTATGCCCGCGTTAGTGATTGATGCGACATCCTTTTTACCATAATAGAAAGATATAATATCTTCGGTTTAAGAGATTTTGAAGATAATTATAAATGACTTTCGAAATGACGTAAAAAGACATAGCGAAAAGCGCGACCCTTGTGGTAACGCCAAAAGAATAAAGATAGTATTATGAAAGTAACAATTATAGGAACAGGAAGTTTAGGGCAATCTATTGCAAAAGGATTATTGACTTCGGAGGCTTTAACGTCATTGTATTTAACCAAACGAAATTTAGAGTCTATTAAAGCCTTTGATGGCGATGAGCGAGTTACTCTAACATCGGATAATGTGTTGGCGGTACAAAATGCTGACATAATTATTTTTGCCATACAACCATGCCATTTTGAAGGGATTTTAAATGCGGTTAAATCTAATTTAAAGCCGAGTCAAGTTTTAATTTCTGTAATTACTGGATTTGCGATTTCAAGAATAGAGGATATTGTTGGAAAAGATAGTTATGTGATTCGTTCCATGCCAAATACAGCGGCGTCAGTAGGACAATCAATGACTTGTATAGCAACTAATGAAAAAGGAAAAGAAAAGGTAGAGCTTGCTAAAATTATTTTTAATAGTATGGGGAGCTCTATGGTGATTCCTGAAGAGCAATTACAGGGAGCAACTGTTATTTGTGCAAGTGGCATTGCGTTTTGGATGCGCTTAATTCGTGCTACTACACAAGGAGCTGTGCAGTTAGGTTTTGAGGCTCATGAAGCTCATGAATTAGCAATACAAACATGTTTTGGTGCGGCGACTTTATTAAAAGAATCGGGGAAGCACCCAGAGGAAGAAATAGATCGTGTAACTACACCAAGCGGTTGTACTATTGAGGGTTTAAACGAAATGGAACACCAAGGTTTAAGCTCGTCTTTAATTAAAGGAATTAACGCGTCCTTTGAAAAAATTAACCAGATTAAAAAGAATTAAAATGCCTTTATTTGACGTTTATCCATTATATAATGTAACCCCAGTTTCGGGGAAAGGTATTCATGTTTATGATGACAAGAATACTGAATATTTAGACCTTTACGGAGGGCATGCAGTAATTTCTATTGGGCATGCACATCCTAATTATGTTAAAGCGATTACGAGCCAAGTTGAGACTTTGGGGTTTTACTCTAACGCGATTCAGAATCCGTTACAAAAGCAATTGGCAGATAAATTAGAAGATTTATCGGGTTGTAAGGATTATGAATTATTTTTATGTAATTCTGGAGCTGAAGCAAACGAGAATGCTCTAAAATTAGCATCGTTTAAAACAGGAAAGAAGCGTGTTGTCGCTTTTAGAAAGGGGTTTCATGGGCGTACATCGGCAGCTGTAGCGGTAACCGATAATAAGAATATTATTGCGCCAATTAACGCGCAACAGGCGGTGACAATTTTACCCTTAAATGATATTGAAGGCGTAAAAGCAGAGCTTGAAAAAGGTGATGTTTGTGCGGTTATTGTTGAATTTATTCAAGGTATTGGTGGTTTAGATCAAGGAACGAAGGAATTCTTTGAAGAGGTAGATAAGCTATGTAAAGCTAACAATACCATGTTTATTGCAGATGAAATTCAGTGCGGTTATGCAAGGTCTGGTAAATTCTTTGCGTTTCAACATTACAATGTAACACCAGACATTATTTCTTTGGCCAAAGGCATGGGGAACGGTTTTCCAATTGGAGGCATTTTAATTCACCCAAGTATAGAGTCTAAATATGGGATGTTAGGAACTACGTTTGGAGGAAATCATTTAGCTTGTGCTGCTGGTTTAGCTGTTTTAAATACTATTGAAGAAGAAAACTTGATAGCGAATACAAACGCGATGTCCGAGTATTTCTTTGCTGTTGCTAAAACAATTCCGCAAATAAAAGAAGTTAAGGGTAGAGGTTTAATGCTTGGTTTAGAATTTGATTTTGAAATAGGCGATCTACGCAAAGATTTAATTTACAATTATAACATGTTTACTGGTGGAGCAGCAAATAAAAAGCTGTTAAGAATATTACCGCCTTTAAATGTTGAGAAACAACATATTGATCAATTTTTTGAGGCTTTGAAAAAGGCTTTGAAATAATAAAAACATAGTAGTTTAGTCATTTCGACGAAAGAAGAAATCACAAAAGAAGCTAACAAAAGTAGCTAAACTGAAGACTGAAAACTGAATACTAATAAAAATGAACACATTACTATCCATAGAAAAAAGAAACGCTGTTTTATTAAAAATGGCAGTGCTTTTACAAAAGGAACGTCAAGCGATAATCGCAATAAATAAATTAGATTTAGAGGCTTATAAAGGCGATGATATCTCTATGTTCGATCGTTTAAAAGTAGACGATTCTAAAGTCGATGAAATGATTAAAGCAGTAACCCATTTGGCATTTCAAGAAGATCCTGTTGGTATAGAACGTTTTAGTTTTAAGCATGACAATGGTATGCAGGTATATAATAAAACTGCATCCTTTGGTGCAGTATTGATTATTTATGAATCAAGGCCAGATGTAACTGTTGAAGCTGCAGGAATCGCTTTTAAATCTGGTAATAAAATATTATTAAAAGGCGGTAAAGAGTCTTTACGTTCAAATTTGAAAATTGTGGAATTGTGGCATCAAGCTTTGAAAGAAGATGACGCTTCAACCGATTGGGTGGAGTATTTACAATTCAATAGAACAGAAACACAGGCCTTTTTAGAAAAGCCAACACAAAAGGTAGATTTAATAGTACCTCGTGGAGGGGAGCGTTTAATTGCTTTTGTAAATGAGCACGCTACGTGTCCAGTGATTATTAGTGGTCGTGGTAATAACTTTGTGTATGTACACGAAGCTGCCAATTTAGATATTGCTGTAGATGTTATTATGAATGGGAAATCGAAAATATCGGCTTGTAATGCAGTAGATAAGGTTCTAATTGATGAGAATCTTCCAAATAAAGAGGCGTTTGTAAAGTCTCTAATTTCAAAATTAAAAGATTTTAAAATTGAAGTTTTTGGAGACAAAACGATTTCGAAAGATAATGGTCTTGAAGTGATTACATCGGATGATATTTGGTATGAAGAGTTTTTAGATTATAAAATTCTAATCGGAGAAATAGGTTCTAATCAAGAAGCCATAGCAATGATTAATAAATACTCTGGCGGACATTCGTCTGTGATTGTAACGACTAACGAAGCTGAAGCTAAAATGTTTATGGAAAATGTAGATACTGCGGCTGTATATCATAATGCCTCAACGCGTTTTACTGATGGCGGACAATTGGGACTTGGAGGTGAGTTAGCTATTAGTACAGATAAATTACACCAACGCGGACCAATAGGTTTACAGCATTTGGTAACTAATAAATGGTATGTTCATGGTAATGGACAAACAAGATAAGTCCAAAATGAGCATTTAAGAAATAGCTAGATTTGTCATAAATAAGATGAAGAAAAAACGAATTTTACTAAAAGTTGGATCGAATACCTTAACTAAGGAAACCGATAATATTTCAAGAGGTAAGATTGAAGATATGGCGAGTCAAATTGCTAAACTTCAAGATACTTGTGAGTTTATTATTGTAAGTTCTGGTGCTATAGCTGTGGCAAAACAGTTTGTAAAATTAGAAAGTAAGCGTAAGCCAATTTTTGTAAAGCAGGCTCTAGCTTCAATAGGTCAGCCACATTTAATTCGAATTTATCAAGAGATATTTAGAGAGTACGGTTTGCTGAGTTCTCAATGTTTATTGTCGTATTCAGATTTTGAAAAGCAGGAAAGTAAAACCAATATTGTAAATACAATAAATGTTTTAGTTAACAATAACTACATTCCGATTATTAATGAAAACGATACTGTTGCTACAGACGAAATTAAGTTTGGAGATAACGATAAATTAGCTGCGTTAACGGCATTACTTTTAAATGTCGATTTATGTGTTATAGCTACTAATACAAACGGAATTTATACCAAAGCCTCCATAGAGAACGGAAAGCCAGAAACCATAAAAGTAGTTGAAGATTTAGAAATACTTAAAGCAGAAGTTGTAAATTCTAAATCATCACATGGCAGTGGTGGTATGGAGTCTAAAATAGAAGCGGTATCGGTAGCAAGTGCAGCAAATATTGAAACATGGATAGTTAATGGTTTAGAAGATAATTTCTTAATCAACGCTATGGAGGATAAAGTAGCGTTTACTAAAATAAGGTAGGTTGTCTAATTTAGAATTGAAATACGTCAAGATTACAAGTCTTTTATACAAAGAAGCAGTAAAAATTAGAAAAGATTTGTTTTTCAAACACATGAAAAATAGTTCAGATTTAATTCAAGATGATTTTGAATCAAATGGTATTCATTTAGTATGTTTAGATAACGATGAGGTTATTGGTACGGGTCGATTGAATATTGAAAAATCAATGAGTATTATATCTCAAATGGCAATCAAGGCAAGTCATCAAAAGCAAGGTGTAGGTGCTAAAATATTAAATGAATTAATAAAATATAGTAAAGAAAAAGAGGTGATAAATATTAAACTAAGTGCAAGAGGAACAGCTCTTGTATTTTACAAAAAGTTTAATTTTCTAGCCTATGGAGATAAGTATCCATCACAAAAAACAGGAATTATCCATCAGCAGATGGTGTTGAAAATAGATTAGAATGAAACATTACACCTCCATACACGATATAGATGATATCAATGCTTGGGTTGAAGATGCGAAAGCATTAAAAAGCGATCCTTTAAAGCACATTGAATTAGGGAAAGATAAAACCATTGGTTTATTATTTTTTAATTCGAGTTTACGTACACGATTAAGTACGCAAAAAGCAGCTTTAAATTTAGGAGTGAACCCTATTGTTATGAATGTTTCTGGTGATGCTTGGGGTATTGAGTTTGGAGATGGTACTGTTATGAATGGTAACACCGCAGAACATATAAAAGAAGCTTCGGCAGTAGTGTCTCAATATTGTGATATTATTGCGGTAAGAGCATTTCCAACCTTAACAGATAAGGAAAAAGATAATAGTGAGCAGGTTTTAAATGCTTTTAAAAAATATGCTTCTGTGCCTATTGTAAATATGGAAAGCGCTACGGGTCACCCGTTACAGGGTTTAACAGATGCGCTTACTATTTCGGAACACGCAAAAGTAAAAAAGCCTAAGGTTGTATTAAGTTGGGCTCCACATGTTAAAGCTTTACCGCATGCTGTAGCCAATAGTTTTACTCAAGCTATGCAAAAAATGGATGTGGTGTTTGTAATAGCTAATCCAAAGGGTTATGATTTGGATCCCGAGATTACTGGAGATACACCTATTTATCACAATCAAGAAGAAGCCTTTAAAGATGCCGATTTCGTATACACAAAAAACTGGAGTTCATACGAAGATTATGGAAAGGTAAACAACACCGACCCTAATTGGATGATAACAAAAGACAAACTAGGCGATGCTAAATTTATGCATTGTTTACCTGTAAGACGAAATGTTGTGGTTGAAGATGCTGTTTTAGATACCGATAGCTCTTTAGTTATTGAACAGGCGAATAATAGAACCTATGCGGCACAATTGGTGTTGAAGAAAATTTTAGAATATTTATAATTGGCTTTTAGTCTTTAGTTATTGGCCATTTGCTAACAGCTAAAAGCTAGAGTCTAACAGCAAAAAAATGGAAAAACTATCCATAGTGAAAATAGGAGGGAATATTATTGAGCACGAAGCTTCTTTAAACGCATTCCTTAAACTGTTTTCTAACCTAGAAGGCAAAAAAATTTTAGTGCATGGTGGCGGAAAACGAGCAACATATATTGCTTCTAAACTAGGCATAGAATCTAAAATGATAAATGGGCGTCGCATTACAGATGCCGATACTTTAGAAGTTATTACTATGGTTTATGGTGGACTCGTAAATAAAAATGTAGTTGCAAAATTACAAGCCTTAAATACGAATGCTATTGGATTAACTGGGGCAGATGTAAATAGTATCAAATCTGATAAAAGACCCGTTAAAGAAATTGATTTTGGTTATGTTGGTGATGTGAAACAAGTGGCTCATAATTCAATAGATAAATTAATTCAGGCCGATTTTATTCCCGTATTTTGTGCCATTACTCATGATGGTAATGGGCAGTTGCTAAACACCAATGCAGATACTATTACATCACAAGTTGCTGTTGGTATGAGTGAATTATACGAAACATCTATTTATTACTGTTTTGAGTTAAATGGAGTTTTAGAAGATATAAACGATAAAAACTCGGTAGTAAAACATATCAATTCTAATACATATCAAGATTTGTTGGACAAGGGTATTATTGCCGATGGTATGTTGCCTAAGTTAGAAAATTGTTTTGATGCCTTACGAGGCGGAGTGAACAATATAAATATGGGCAATACATCGATGTTAACCCAAGAAAATGATAATTTTACCAAAATCACTTTGTAAATGGTACTAGAGACGTTAACAACAGAAGCTATTGATCTTTTAAAGAAGCTAATTGAAACTGAATCATTTTCTTCGGAAGAAGACGCAACAGCGACACATATTGAAGCTTGGCTTACACTATATGATATCGATTTTAAACGAACCAAGAATAATGTATGGGCAGTTAATAAACATTTTAAGGAAGAGAAACCAACCTTATTATTGAACTCTCATCATGATACTGTAAAACCAAATTCGGCTTATACTAAAGATCCTTTAAATGCCCATATAGAAGATGGTAAGTTATATGGCTTAGGAAGTAACGATGCAGGAGGGTGTTTAGTGTCTTTAATAGCAACATTTGCACATTATTATAATTACGAAAATTTAAAATATAATTTAGTTATTGTCGCTTCTGCGGAAGAAGAAAGTAGTGGCCCAAACGGACTAAATTCTATGTTGTCGATCATTCCTAAGATAGATGTGGCCATTGTTGGAGAACCAACTTTAATGAATTTGGCTGTTGCCGAAAAAGGCTTGGTAGTTTTTGATGCCATTATAGAAGGCACACCAAGTCATGCCGCACATCCAAACGATAATAATTCTATTTATAATACCATAGAAGCGTTGCAATGGTTTAAAAATCTAAAGTTCGATAAAAGTTCTGAAGCTTTAGGAGATGTAAAGCTTACAGTCACACAAATAAATGCAGGGAAGCAGCATAACGTAGTACCAGCACATGTCAATCTAGTAATCGATGTTCGTGTAAACGATGCTTACAGTAATGCCGAAATTGCTAATATTTTACAAAAAAATGCACCAGTAACAAGTATTAAACCACGTAGCTTACGATTAAATTCGTCATCTATCCCTATGGAACATGATTTAGTGCAAGCTGGTCTTGCCATGGGAAGGACAAGCTATGGGTCGCCAACATTATCAGATCAAGCGGTATTACCGTGTCCAAGTTTAAAATTAGGACCTGGTGATAGTACGAGATCGCATTCGGCAGACGAGTTTATATATGTAAACGAAATAGAAGAAGGTATAAAAATATATGTTGAATTGTTAGAAAGGGTTATCGTTTAAACAAATCAACACATAAACAAATAAACATTCAAAAGGAAATGAAACTCTGGGACAAAGGTATATTAATAGATAAAAAGATAGAACAATTTACAGTTGGAAACGATAGGGAAATCGATATTCATATCGCAAAGTACGATGTTATAGCATCGCGTGCGCATGCAAAAATGCTTCAAAAAATTGGTATTATAACTGTTGAAGAATTGGTAGACTTGTTAGGAGGTTTACAGGTTTTAGAAAAACAAATAGAAGAGGGTACCTTTGCTATTGATGAGCAATTTGAAGATGTACATTCTAAAATAGAATTCGAACTAACTAAAAGTTTAGGCGAGGTTGGAAAAAAAATCCACACTGCTCGTTCTAGAAATGATCAAGTTTTAGTGGCTTGTCATTTATACTACAAAGATAATTTAGGTCTTGTAAAAGAAAAAACAAGAACACTTTTTAATACGTTGCTTGATTTAGCTGACAGGTATAAAGATAAAGTTTTACCTGGATATACACATTTGCAAGTAGCAATGCCATCATCATTTGGATTATGGTTTTCTGCGTATGCAGAACTCATGATAGACGATGTTTATATGCTAGATGCAGCTATAAAAACAGTAGATCAAAATCCATTGGGTTCGGCTGCGGGTTACGGAAGTTCTTTCCCTATAGACAGAGAGTTAACTACCAAAGAAATGGAGTTTGCAACCTTAAAATACAATGTGGTTGCTGCACAAATGGGACGCGGTAAAAACGAGCGTACTATTGCTGCATCTTTAGGTGGATTAGCTAATACGTTAGCACGTTTTGCTATGGATACTTGTTTGTATATGAGTCAGAATTTTGGATTTGTGTCTTTTCCAGATGAGCTAACTACAGGAAGTAGTATTATGCCTCATAAGAAGAATCCAGATGTCTTTGAATTGATTCGTGGTAAGTGCAATAAAATACAAGCTTTACAAAATGAAATGGTTTTAATAACTAACAATTTACCTAGTGGTTACCACAGAGATTTTCAGTTATTAAAAGAAAATATTATAGCTGCTTTTGAAGAGATAAAAGATATTCTAGATATTTTTAATTATTCCATTCAGCAAATAATAGTAAAAGATGTAGATATTAACGAAGATAAATATAAGTACTTATTTACAGTAGATAATATTAATACATTGGTTGTTGAAGGGCAATCGTTTAGAGAGGCTTACCAAAAAATTGGCGGACAAGTGCAAGACGGCACTTACGTTCCTGATATTTCTAAATCACATACACATATAGGTAGCATTCATAATTTAAGTTTGGATAAGATTAGAAGGAAGTTTCCTGCTTAGCTTTTAATAGATGAAATATTGGTTATTTATGTACTTTTACCTTGATTCAAGTTATAAAGACAACAGCTTTAGCTGTTATAAAAAAACTCTTCACACTTTTTCATTTTGCCTGGGCAAAATGAAAAAGTGTGAAGAGTACTAAAAAGGTTATATTTTTAGGTCGCAAAAACTTGAAAATAATGGCCCATTTAGAATGATATCAAAGATATGAAATCTACCATTTGCAAAAGCAAGGAAATAGTTTTACAGAAATAGCCAAAAGTATTGGCGTTCACAAATCTGTTATTTCAAGAAAATTACAACAAAATTCAGACCAAAGAATCGGTGTTTATCAAGTTGACTTAGCTCAAAAGAAATACCACCAAAGGCAAGCCAATAAGCCTAAATCGATTCATTTGACTCAAGAAATTAGAGATTTTATAACTCAATGGATTAAAGAAGACTATAGCCCAGAACAGATTGTTGGGTATGCTAAAATATGCGATGTCCCTTGTGTTAGCCTTGAGCGAATTTATCAATTTATTTGGCAAGACAA
>CALKXS010000062.1 GCA_938003745.1 uncultured Algibacter sp. | reverse complement strand
TGAATGGATGGTGGATGATAAATGGGTGAAGCCTTATCAACCGATAGATCCTAATTTTTATACAACAGATGTGTTTACAGATTATGCTATTAATTGGCTAAATGAATATGAAAAAGAAGAGAATCCTTTTTTATTGTATGTGGCTTATAATGCGCCCCACTATCCAGTGCAAGCACCTGCTGAGATTGTTGAAAAATATATAGGGAAATATAATGGCGGTTTTGAAGCTGTTCGAAATGCGCGTTATAAAAGAATGGTAGAAAAAGGAATGATTGATCCAAAAAAATCACCTTTGTATCCTCAGGAAATTGATGATTGGAAAGAGATGTCTCAGGAAGAAAGAGCTTTTGAGGCTAAGTGTATGGAGGTGTACGCAGCTGCGATTGATAAAGTTGATCAAAATATTGGAAGGATGATATCGCTTCTAGAAAAACAAGGAAAACTAGACAATACTTTAATATGGTTTATGTCTGATAATGGCTCAGAATGCGTAAGAGGTAATGGTGATAAATTTAATTACGTTCCTATAGGTAATGAAAGAATAGGTGGTCCAAGATCATATCCTTTTATTGGAAAACAATGGTCTTATGTATCTAATACGCCTTTAGCTTATTACAAAAAGACTAGTCATGAAGGAGGAATTCGTACCCCTACTATTGCACATTGGCCTAAGTTTATCAAAGAGAAAAATAGTTGGTATCACGAACCTATACATTTAGTTGATATTATGAGTACAGTTTTAGAATTGACTAATCAAAAATATCCAAAAAGATATAATAATTATAATGCCAAACCCATTGAAGGAGTTAGTTTGTTACCGGCACTTAAAAATAAATCATTGGCATGTCGTAAGCATAAAATCGGAAATGATTATAAGTTTGGTAAAATGATTAGAAATGAAGATTGGAAGCTGGTTAAGTTTAAAGATGAACCTTGGGAATTGTATGATTTAAGTAAAGATTTAACCGAAACCAATGATTTAGCCAAAAAGCATCCAGAAAAATTGGCGCAAATGATAGAGGAATATAAAATATGGGAAGCAAATTGTAGTTCTAATTTTTAATAATATTTTCTATAGAAAAGGGTTTTGTAAAGAACATTTCGTTATGGTGCTGGGAGTAAAAGGAATTGATGAATAATTCTATTTTGATATCTTTTCTAATGAAAATATTGGTTATAGTCAGGGGGAAGATATTATTATACCCGATTAAAACTGTACGAATAATTGCTGTTTCTCTTCGTTTTATCAAGGTTAAAGGGTGTCAATATTTCTTGTAGCCGAATATTTCATGCTTTTATGGAATAAAAACATGAAATATGATGTTTCTAGATCATCTATTCAACACTGCATTAAAACAAAATAACGAACTTATTCTAATTCAAACTGTGTCCCAATGCCATGCAAGAATTGGCAACGATTAGATGATAAAAGGCCGTATCATGAATTAAAACAAGAGATCAAGAAATAAGAAATTAAAATGGAACGCGATAATTATATTGCTTCTTAAAAATCATTAGTACTAAACAGAAATAAGAGTTATCACATTACAACAAACTCAAAACATCACTTTTAAAAGTATAAAAACCTTATTGCAAACAAAATTCCAACAAGAGCAGAACAGCTATGGTTAACAAATGTTATACCTTTTTAATTTGGAATTTACTGGGATAATGTTTATCTCTTGTTATGCCAAAAAAGATTACATTATTGGTCTCAGAGGATTTAGGCTTTTTACTTCGAGAATACTCAAAATTACCTAGTAGTTTATCAAAGGATAGTATATTTGCACTCTACGTTCATTGTAAGGGTAAACATAAATCCAAATAGAAAGTGGCTCGAAAGTTACATTATAAGAAAGACCCAAAAGCTGAAGAGTTTTAAAAAAACCTTGAAGATTCATTTAAACAAATTAGATCTAGTCTAGATAAAGATACAATCACATCAGTAAACTTTTATTTTTAAGATGAAATCAAATTTGGTTTAATTACCAAACAGGCTTGGACCATTACTGCAAAAGGAATAAAGCCTATTGTTCGTTATAGATACAGTTATCTTTACAAATTGTTATGGGGAAGTTTTTCTCTGATTACAGGAGAAAGTTTTTGTATGACTACTAAAAGATTTTGTAAGGAACTCTTTATAAAATATCTGGAAGATTTTAGCAAACATAAGCCTAAGGAACTTAAAATATTGGTAATAGACAATGCAGCTTTTCATTCTACAAAAGAAGTGCTACCGCCAGAAAATATAGTATTACTCAATATTCCTACATATTGCCCAGAACTCAACACTGATGAAAAGATCTGGCAATGATGAAAAAAATATTACAATGAAAATATATGATAATTTAGAAGCATTGGAACAAAAAACAGAATAAATCACTGAAAACGTGTAAGGCAAAATTGTTAAATATATAATAGCTTACCAATTTTATCTAAATGCTTTTTACAGCATTTTTAAAGCCTAAATGGTATAATTCAATAGTTTTTTGTGTCTTTTATTATAAACGCTTCGTTCAATCTTAAATTCTAAATCAGTGTTTTTAAAATATATAAACAACTGTAATCTGGTATTTATAGATGTATATCCAGCAGTAAGATTAAGGCTTGCTAGTTTAGGTTTTCTAATTTGAGAAATACGCTCAATACCCCCACATATTGTTTTAAGGTTATTCAAAATAATTTTGTGATTTCTGACAAGATTGCTTATTGGATCTAACTGATTGTTATTCAATTCTATACATGGTTTTTATATCGTTTAAACAATCTTTTTCTAAATGCTCGACAGGTTAGCGTTAGCGTTGTTGATCATAAAAAAGTGTAAAAGCAATTAAAAGAGACTCAAATAGAACTTGAAATATTTAAAAAAGCCATTCACATTTTTTCCAAGAAAGATGAGAGTATTATCAATTCGTAGCGAATTATAAAGAATTATATTCCATCGAAAGAATGTGTAATGTATTAAAAGTGAGTAGCAGTTGTTATTACCGTTAGTATGCTTCTAAGCCTAATAAACAATTTTTACAGAATCAACACTATACTACACTTATAAAACAAGAATTTGAAGCAAATAAAAAATGTTATGACGGACGGTATTAGAATTGCTAAATCGTTACAATAAAAAGGCTATATCATATCTTCCTATGGAGAGGCTAAGCTTATGAGAATAAATGGTTGGCACAGTATTATAAAAAACAGTTTAAAGTAACTACAGATACTAATCACAAAGAATCTATTTGTAAAAATGTATTAAATAGATATTTTAAGATGACCCGTTTGAATCAAGCTTGGGTTTCTGATATTATTTAGATCAAAACAGCTACAGTAATTGATCTATATGACATACAAGTAATCTATTGGATTGCTGCATTCAAGGTTCTAACGCAACAACTGCTACTATTTTTTAATAGATTCTAAGCTACAAATTTTAGTTCAGAATCGATAATTTCATTAGGAGTTTTAAATCCAATAATTTTCCTAGGTCTATTGTTCAATTTTTCTTGAATACTCATTAATTGTTTATTGTCAATTAGATTGAAATCTGTTCCTTTTGGAAGGTATCTTCTGATGAGT
>CALKXS010000061.1 GCA_938003745.1 uncultured Algibacter sp. | reverse complement strand
CAGATTCTGTATGAGAACAAACATTACAAGTTCTTGAAAAATCCTTCCGCTTTTGACTAGCTTTATGATTGCATTTTACACATTGATAAGTATCTGTCCATTTAATTTCAGACAAATATTCCTTGCAATCAGTATCATTTTTGAACCGATTAGAGAACTCTAGAAGGTTTTGACCTTTGAAAATATCCATAAACAAACTCTTTTAGTGACTTAAAAATATGTATTTAAATACTGAGCTCTAAAAAATTAAATAAAACAGATTCTAAAGTAATTATATATGACAAAATTTTTGACTCCTTAGCCAAAAGAAGTTGGGATAAAAATGGCCAATTAAATTACATAAAACCAGAATTAAAAGACAATTATAAAAAATATAGCAAATACTTAAGACAGTTTATTAGGAGTATTGCGTTCGAAATTTATCAATCTCCGAATCTACACATCTCAATAAAAAAATTGAATAAACTAGAGTCTACTACTAATTTTATAAAAAAATGCTTCAATAATGAAATCGAAAGAGATCCTAATAGAATAAAAGAAGTAAGCAAATATTTATTAATTAGTTTTTACTTTCAGCAATCAAATAAAAACCAAGAAGATGACACAGCTATTGAATTTTTCCATAACTCTTTATGGGAATATTTAACCGCAGAATACATGTGGGAAGAAAACAAACGAATTGTTCTGAACACTGATATGGACAACGATTTAATCCCTTTAAACATGGACGAATATTTTTCCATATTACAAAAGTTAATTGGCAATAAACCTCTTAAAGAAGAAGTTCGTTCTAATCTTGAATCAATAATTAAAATTGAAAAAAAAGAAATTAAAGACAAAATTATAAATCAATCAAAAAATGTGTTTTTTAAATTAATTGAGAATGAAATAGTTTTACACTACAATTATAAAATTGAAAAACTAGATGTTGTTCAAAAATTCCATAATATATTTGAGATACTATGGACTTTTTATTACATATCAGGACTTGAATCAAAAAATATAATTACAACTAATGAAACCCTGAACAAATATTTACTTCATATATTATCTCCTTTTAATTTTGACTATAAATTTGAAAATATCAATTTATATGAACACTTATACAGCGATTGTTATTTTGCTGAATGTATATTCGATAATGTTAATATTCTTCACAATTTCAATCTAAGTTTTGATGAAAACATCTTTTACAATTCTAAATTAAAAGACATTTATTTTTCTCGTCACGTTTATGACAACACTTTTAACAATGTCGTATTTAAAAATGTAACGATATCGGGGAAATGTGATTTTTCTAAAAACAAATTCTATAATAGCAAATTTATTAATGTACGTATAAAAGGTAAAAGCTGGTTTAATAAATTTATAAAACAAAATTCTTTTGACGAAGACTTTTTAGAAAATCACAGTTTTGTTGAGAAAATAGAAAAAGATCAATTGGGAGATAAAATAAAAAGATATTATATTGCTAATGATGAAAACGAAGATTTAGATCATCCATAAATAGATAAAAACAAAACCCAATACTTTCGTATTGGGTTTTGTTTTTATTATGAGATACTGAAACAAGTTCAGCATGACTAGTTTTGTATAATGTCGTTTAACGACCTATCCTCCAAAGTCATCAAATCTAATATGCTCATCTGGAATACCAAAATCTTCTCCCATTTTCTGAACTGCTTTGTTCATTAATGGAGGTCCACAGAAATATAGTTCTATATCTTCTGGAGACTCATGATGATTTAAGTAATTATCGATAACACAGTTATGAATAAATCCTACGAAACCATCACCTTCAGCATCAATATTTTCTTTTACTTTCCAATTATCTTCTTCCATTGGTTCAGATAATGCTAAGTGAAACTTAAAGTTAGGAAAATCTTTTTCTAAAGCTTCAAAGTGTTCTAAATAAAACAATTCACGCTTAGAACGACCACCATACCAGTATGATACTTTACGTCCAGTTTTTAAAGTTCTGAATAAGTGATATAAGTGTGAACGCATTGGCGCCATACCTGCTCCACCACCTACGTAAAGCATTTCTGCTTCAGACTCGTTGATGAAGAATTCACCGTAAGGTCCAGAGATAGTTACTTTATCTCCTGGTTTTTGATTAAAAATATAAGATGAAGCTACACCTGGATTTACATCCATCCAGCCACCTTTAGCTCTATCGAAAGGAGGACATGCAACACGTACATTTAACATAATCTCTCTTCCCTCTGCAGGATAAGAAGCCATAGAATATGCTCTCTCTACAGTTTCGGTGTTTTTCATCACTAATGGCCAAAGCTTAAACTTTTCCCATTCTGCTTGAAACTTATCTGGAGTTTCATGTTCTTCTGGGTGAGCAGTAATATCCATATCTGAATACTTAACTTCACATGGAGGAATTTCAATTTGAATATATCCACCCGCTTTGTACCCCATATCTTCTGGAATCTCTACAACGAACTCTTTAATAAAAGAGGCTACGTTATAGTTACGTACAACAACAGCTTCCCATTTCTTAATTCCAAATACTTCTTCTGGAATAGTAATGTTCATGTCTTGTTTTACCTTTACTTGACAAGACAAGCGCGCTCCATGTTGTAATTCTTTTCTTGTAAAGTGTGGTGTTTCAGTTGGTAAAGCTTCTCCTCCCCCTTCTAATACGTGACACTCACATTGAATACAAGTTCCACCACCACCACATGCAGATGGTAAAAATATCTTTTGTGCTCCTAATGTAGACAATAAACTACCTCCAGAAGCAACCTCTATTTCTCTTTCTCCATTGATCGTGATTTTAACAGGACCAGATGGAGATAATTTTTGCTTTACAAATAATAATAATGCTACTAGTAACAACGTAATAATTAAAAAAGCTACTACTGTTACTGTTATTGTTCCTAATGTACTTGCGGCTAATATCATATTACTTATTTACCTTTATGTTGTTAGCTAACACTTCTTTTTTTTCGTCAATAGAATCAACTTGTGCAGTCTCTTCTTTTTTAGGCGCTTCTTCATCACCACCAGTTAACATACCTCCAAAGCTCATAAAGCCAATTGCCATTAAACCAGTAATGATAAATGTGATTCCTAAACCTCTTAATGCTGGTGGCACGTTAGAATATCTGATTTTTTCACGAATAGCAGCAATTGCAAGAATGGCTAAAAACCATCCAATACCAGAACCAACACCATATACTGTAGCTAATCCTAAAGTAGGTATTTCACGAGATTGCATGAATAATGAACCTCCTAATATTGCACAGTTTACAGCAATAAGTGGTAAAAAGATACCTAGTGAGTTATATAATGATGGAGAAAACTTCTCTACTACAATTTCTACCAATTGTACCATGGTTGCAATAGTTGCTATAAACATGATGAATGATAAGAAACTTAAATCATAGTCTGCATATTCAGTACCTAACCAAGCTAAAGCTCCTGGTTGTAAAAGATACTGGTCTAACAACCAGTTTAAAGGTACCGTAATTGCTAATACAAAAATAACGGCAGCTCCAAGACCAACTGCTGTTGATACTTTTTTAGATACTGCTAGATAAGAACACATCCCCAAGAAAACTGAGAATACCATGTTATCTATAAATATCGATTTGAAAAATAATTCTATATGTTCCATAATATTTTGTTTTTAGTTGATAATTATTTGTTATTGGTTATTACTATTAACCAACAACTACTAACTAATAACTAATTTTTAGTCTTCTATTAATGCTTTATTCTTACTACGTTGTATCCAAATGATGATTCCAACAACAATCAATGCCATTGGAGGCATAATCATAAAACCATTATTTTCATATCCTATAGCATATAATCCAGTTTTTGCAATTGGATCTCCTAAAACAGGAATACCGAATAACGTACCAGAACCTAGTAACTCTCTAAAGAAACCTACTATAAGTAAAATAACACCATATCCTACTGAATTACCAATACCATCTAGAAATGACCTCCAAGGTCCGTTGGCCAAAGCGAAAGCTTCAAAACGTCCCATGATAATACAATTCGTAATAATTAACCCTACGAAAACTGATAGCGTTTTACTTAATTGGTAAGCAAAGGCTTTAAGTACTAAATCTACTATAATTACTAAAGCAGCAACTACAATTAGCTGCACAATAATTCTAATTTTTGAAGGTATTATGTTTCTCATTAAAGAGATAACTACATTTCCTAAACCTAATACAAACATTACCGAAATAGCCATTACAAGTGATGCTTTTAACTCTGCTGTAATTGCTAATGCAGAACATATACCAAGTACTTGAATAGTAATTGGATTATTATCTGCTAATGGGTCTGTAATTAATTGAGCATCTTTTTTTGATAAAAGTCCCATATCTATTAATTTTTTAAAGTTTCAAAATGTGATACATATAATTTCAACTCGCTTTTAAGCATTGCTGAAACACCGTTACCTGTAATAGTTGCTCCTGCAATAGCATCAACTTCATTATCGGACTTGTCTTTATTTAATGGATCTGCATTTCCTTTAGCAACAGCAATACCTTTAAAAGCACCATTATTCTTTAAGTCTTCACCTATAAAATCATCCATAAAGAAACGTTTATTAATGTTAGCTCCTAAACCAGCAGTTTCACCTTTATGATCAAAAAACACACCTTGAACTACCATGTTTTTATCTAAAGCTACATATGCCCAAATAGCATCCCAAAGTCCTTTTCCTCTAATTGGAGCTATGTAAAATGTTTTTCCATCTTTTTCTCCAACAAATAAAGGTAGTCTTCTTTCGTTTCCTGCTTTTGCACTTGTTTGCTCTTTTTTAACATCAATTAAATATGCCTTATCATCTTCAGAAACTTTAGTTCCTTGAATTACTAATTGCTTCTTGATATATTTTTTAAACAACTCAGGTGCTTCTGCTGTAGATACCATATTTGCACTACTCTCATCGTTATCATTTACACCCATAGCATACAAAATATTTTGCTGCCTTTCTATACGCTTATTCTCATCTATATTTGGCTTTAAAAATGATGCAAAAAATGCTAATAAAGCACCTACTACAAACACCATTCCTATAGCGAATATAATTGTATATGAATTTTTATCTGTTCTATTTTCCATCGTTAGGCTGTTTTTGCTTTTAGACGTTTCATTCTTTGTTTCACATTACCTTGTACTACGTAATGATCAATAGTTGGTGCAAACACATTCATTAATAGAATGGCAAGCATAACACCTTCTGGATAAGCAGGATTAAACACACGAATTAATATGGAAAGAAATCCAATTAAAAATCCGTAAATCCATTTCCCTTTATTAGTTTGAGAAGCCGTTACAGGATCGGTAGCCATAAAGACGGTACCAAAAGCAAAACCTCCAATAACTAAATGATGCCAGAACGTTGTACTCATTAATCCGTAAAATTTGCTAGATTCAGTAATCCAACCAGAATCAACAACAAAGTTAAATATAAGTCCCATGACTAAGGCACCTAAAACAGAAGACAGCATGATTCTCCAACTACCAATTTTAGCAAAGATTAAAAACAATCCTGCTAACAGGATTAGTAATGTTGAAGTTTCGCCAACAGAACCTGGTATAAATCCGAAGAACATATCCATAACCTCATAGCCAGCAGCTTTTCCTTGCGCTAAACTACCTAAAACAGTCTCTCCAGATATGGCATCTAAATTTTGTCCTGCGGCAATTAATTGATCTTGTTCAACAGCACCTTTAACCCATACTTTATCTCCAGACATCCACGTAGGATATGCAAAGAATAAAAAGGCTCTAATAGTTAATGCTGGGTTAAGAATATTCATTCCTGTTCCTCCAAAGACTTCTTTACCTATTACAACACCAAAAGCAACAGCAACAGCTAACATCCATAATGGAATATCAATTGGCACTATAAGAGGCACTAACATACCTGTTACTAAGTATCCTTCTTCTACTTCATGCTTTTTAATGATAGCAAACAATATCTCTATTGCTAAACCAACACCGTAAGACACAATTACTAATGGAATCACTTTCCAGAAACCAACTCCAAAATTATCTAAAGTCCAAAAGTTAGCGTTTAAAAATCCGCTCATTGATTCTAATGTCGTATTACCAAATGCAATATTATGTTGGTAACCAGCATTAAACATTCCGAAAATCAAACATGGTACCATCGCCATAATTACGGTGTTCATGGTACGCTTTAAATCATCGGCAGCTTTAATATGAGTACCATTATGTGTGATCTCATTTGGCAAATATAAAAACGTATGGATTGCGTTAAATGCAGGAGCCATTTTCGTTCCTTTATATTTCTCTTTTAAGTTATGCAAATTACTTTTTAAACTCATTATCCTATTTCTTTAAGCATTACATCCAAACCTTTTCTAATAATATCTTGATGAGGCTGTTTAGACACACAAATAAATTCTGTTAAAGCAAAATCTTCAGGAGCAACTTCGTACATTCCTAAAGCTTCCATCTCGTCTAAATCTTTATACATACAAGCTTTTAATATTTGCATTGGAAAAATATCCAAAGGAAAGACCTCTTCATAACTACCTGTAGTTACAAAAGCACGATGTTCACCGTTTGTATTTGTATTTAAATCGTATTCTTTATTTGGAGTTAACCAAGAAAACGTTAATGCTCTTGATGTAGACACCTTGTTAAAAACAGGTTTATTCCATCCAAAAAACTCATAATCATCACCTTCAGGAATAACAGAAATCACATTACTGTAATAATCTAAAGAACCATCTAGTTGAATTTGTTTTCCGCTTAAAACATTCCCAGAAATAATTCTAACGTTACCATTAGAACCTTTATCAACACCTTTATCATAAATGATAGTAGACACTTCTGATCCTATTTTAGTAACAAAATATCTTGGTTTTTCAACCGAAGACCCTACTAACGCCACAATACGTTCAGCATTAAACTTTCCTGTTAATAATAATTCTCCAATAATAACTAAGTCTTGAGCGCTTACCGTCCAAACTACTTCACCTTTATTTACAGGATCTACTTTATTAATTAACGTTCCCACATTCCCTGAAGGGTGTGGACCAGAAACCTTATGCAATATTACTCCCTCCAAACCAGCTAGGGGTGATTTAGATGACTTCCCAACAGACACATGTACTATACCCTCTGTAAGTTTACCTAAAGCTGTAACCGCTGCTTGCAACTCAGCCTGTTTACCTGCAAGGGTAAAATCTAAATCGGCTGTCAATGGTGCAGAAGCATAACCAGAGATAAAAATCGCTTTTGGCGATTTATCTGGATTTGCAATTACATCATAAGGTCGTTGTTTAACAAATGGCCAACAACCAGAACTTAATAAGTGCGATTTAACAGCTTCTCCATCTGCAGAATCTAAATTAAAAACACCATTATCTTGGTAAGTTTGACTTTTATCTGCTCCAATTTTTACAGATAATATTTTACGTTTTTCACCTCGAACAATATCTATAATCTCCCCCGAAACTGGTGAAACAAACTTTACGTTTTCGTTAGACTTATCGTAAAACACAGGTTCTCCTGCTTTCACTTTAGTCCCAACTTTAGATATTAATTTAGGGATTACGCTGTGGAAATCTTCAGGCCTTAAAGTATAAAAGTTGCTAATAATAGCCTGTTCAGAGGTTTTTTCAGCAGCACCTTTAAGTTTAATGTCTAAACCTTTTTTAATGCGAATGTCGTTTGACATATTTTTTTTATTGAAATTAGTTGTCTAAAAATCGGTGCAAAAATACAAATTAATACTATAAAAATAAGTTCTATATAAGGTAGCTTCTTTTATTTATACTTATTCTAAATAACAAAATAATTAAGGCATAATAATTGATTATATTTACAACATAAAATTCTTTGTATGCGCATATTTTTTTTAAGTGTTTTTTCTCTTCTAGCAACCATAAATTTAATTCATAGTCAAGCCCAAGAAACAACCCCGCCAGATTATATTAAAACAATTGGTTTTAAAGGAAATACTCCCGAAAGTCAACTACCAGTTTTAAAGCTAGGAGAATATTTAACATTAGAATTTGATGCTTTAAATGGGGAAGAAGAAGATTACTATTATAAAATAGATCATTTTAATTATGA
The DNA here is from genome assembly GCA_938003745.1 of uncultured Algibacter sp. GTDB lineage: Bacteria > Bacteroidota > Bacteroidia > Flavobacteriales > Flavobacteriaceae > Postechiella. The sequence goes on along the minus strand of CALKXS010000061.1, from coordinate 2,326 downwards.
TTGGACACCTTCAGTTTTGATGAAGTCTGAATATTTAGATGGTTTTGATAATCAACGTATTCGCGACTACCAAAATTCATTTAACACCTATCAAATATTTTCACATTATACGATTACTATACCCAACGCACAAACTAAACGGCTTAAAGTTTCAGGCAATTACATGCTTAGTATATTAAATGATGATGGCGAACTCGTTTTCTCAAGAAAGTTCATGATTTACGAAGAAAAAGCCAATGTAGGCGTTAGTCTAAAACGATCTCGAAGCATAGAATTTATAAATACCAAGCAACGTGTAGACATTAAAATAACATCAAACAACATACAATTTAACAACCCAAAGCAAACTGTTAACGTTTTAATTGTTCAAAATAATAATTTAAATACAGCTATATCAGACTTAAAACCACTTTATACTATTGGTAACGACCTAATTTATAAATACGATAATGAAACAAGTTTTTGGGGTGGTAACGAATACTTCTTTTTCGAAAATAAAGATGTTAGAGCAGCCAATACAGGTGTTCGCTCTATAGAATTAAAAGACATCTACTATAATTACCTTTATACAAACTACAGTCGATCGCAAAAATCATATACCTACAATCCGGATATTAATGGTAATTACCTTGTTACTAATATAGATGCTGATAACCCAGATATTGAAGCAGATTATATATGGGTATTCTTTTCTTTATTACCAGACGTTACTTTAGAAGGCAAAACTATTCATGTTTATGGAAATTTTAACAATTATAATATAGATGAAACAACGAAACTAACTTTTGATGATCAGAACAGTATATACACCTGCCCGCTATTATTAAAACAAGGGTTTTACAACTACAAATACATTGCTGTAAACGATGATGGAACCATTAATGAAGGTGCGATTAGTGGAGATTTCTATCAAACAGAAAACAATTATAAAGTACTCGTATACTATAAAGACCTAGGTGTACGTTATGATAAAATTATTGGCCTAGGAGAAGGCACATCTGTCAATATATCCAATTAATAAGTCCATAATTCGTTATAAATAGCGTTAAACACGTTAAAACATAGCGGTTTAAATGTAATAATCACTAATTTTGCAACTTAAAACCCACTGTCTATCAACAGTTAACAATGGTACAACAAGTAACACAAGGCATAAAAATATCTGTAGAAACAAATTTCGAAGGCTCATTTTATAAAAATTATAAAATGCAATATGCCTTTAAATATACAGTGACTATAGAAAACCAAAGTAAAAATTCAGTACAACTTTATACACGTCATTGGGAAATAATGGATGCTCTTAACAATGTAGAAACTATTAACGGTGAAGGTGTTATAGGTCAAAAACCCATATTAAAACCAGGAGAATCACACAACTATACTTCTGGATGTTTATTAGCCGCTCCGTTTGGAGCCATGACAGGTCACTATAGTATGGTAAACTTTACTACTACAAAAAAAATTATTGTTAACATTCCTACTTTTAAATTGAGCGCTCCTTTTGCTATAAATTAGCAGCTATAAACAACAAGATTTATTTACGACATCTTACTCAACCTGTTTTTCTTAGATTGTTAATATTAAATAAGAAAACGATTTAATTAAAGACATTTATATTTCCCATTACTTTTATCAACAAAACTAACACTAGATTTTCTATAGAATTAACAATACTTGATCTTAATGAAAAAAAAATACTAACCTGAGTTCGATTAATAAAAAGTAAGTTGACTTGTTTTCACAGATTGATATTTTATTGCTGGTTTTTTAGGTGAAAATCTATATGCAATAAGGCCTGCGACCATATTTGATAAAAAATTAGTAAAGCTTCTATGTCTAGAATGTTCAATCTAGTAAATGTTTTTAAGTTCATCATTTACGATTTCTATAATAGGTCTTTTTCTAAGTAAAATTTTGTCACTCATTATCATTAAAGAGTTTTTTATGTTGTTTTTAATATGCGTAATTAAATATATTGAATATCCGTTTTTACTCATAATCCAGTAATATTTGCTATTACAAGTCTATCAAAGAGTTTATCTTCAAAGTATCTTCAGTTTAATTTATATACAAATTCATTGAGGTATAATTGAAGATACTTTCCTTTTATTTTGTGATAATTACCCAGTAAGTTTCTTTTCTCATTACTTATGGTTATATGTACCCATTTTAATGCTTCTATTGTAGTTTGTTTGTCTGATTTCTCTGTGTAATGTAGTTCTACAAAATCTGCAATATCAATATATGAAGTGCTTTTATCAGTAAAAACAATACTTGTATCTTTTATAGATTCTTGTATAGTTTGATTGATACCTTCGGCTTTATG
>CALKXS010000060.1 GCA_938003745.1 uncultured Algibacter sp. | reverse complement strand
TTTGTCAAGGTCTCTTTTGTTTGTATAGTCATCTTTGGCACACCAATCAGCTATTTTAGCATCATATTTTCCTTGTCCACCTACAAACCATTTATTGATTTCTCTAGAGATTGTAGAACGAGATCTGTTAAGTTTTTTAGCAATGTAAGCTTTGGATTTATCTTCGTTTAAAAGCGTCTCAATTTTGATTCTTTCACCAAGAGAAATCCGTCTATGTTTTTTACTCATATAACAAATCTATTTAATTTTAGATTTGTTGCGTTAAGTTATTGAGTACAACGTTTTAAGAACGCTTAATTCTAGGCCTTTCTTTCGCTTTAAACTCTTTTGTAGAGTTGCTTAACAACTTATTTAATTTATTAAACTCATCTTTTCTAAGATCACGATATTTGCCAATTGGTATATCCAATTTAACATTCATGATACGAACACGTTTTAAGGTTTCCACTTCATAAGTTAAATATTCGCACATACGTCTAATTTGACGATTTAACCCTTGAGTTAGAATAATACTAAACGTATTTGAATTAATTCTTTTTACGAGACATTCTTTAGTTGTTTTTCCTAAATCTTCAAGATGAATTCCGCTAGACATTCTACTTAAAAATGTTTGAGATATAGGTTTATCTACAGTAACAATATATTCTTTTTCGTGATTATTACTAGCGCGAAGTATTTTGTTTACAATATCTCCATCATCTGTTAGTAGGATTAAACCCTCACTAGGTTTATCAAGTCTCCCAATAGGGAATATGCGTTTAGGATATTTAAGAAAATCTATAATATTATCTTTTTCAACTCTTGTGTCTGTTGTACAAACAATACCAACAGGTTTGTTGAAAGCTAAATAGACAAAATCTTCTTTTTTGGGTCCAATTTCAACGCCGTCAACATGTACAACATCATTTGGTGCTATTTTAGTTCCCATTTCTGGTATAGCTCCATTAATTGTAACTCTTCCTGCATCTATAAGTCTGTCTGCTTCTCTACGAGAGCAATGTCCAACTTCACTAAGAAATTTATTGATGCGCTTTAATTGTTCTTCCATGGTGCAAAAATACGATAAATTAAGCGTCTAAAAATGATATAATGTGATTGTATATAATTTCAGATTTTAAGCCATGTCCAAGACCTGTAGTAGAAATAAATTTTGAATTAGAATAATTTGCTTTATAATCTAATCCGTCTTGAAATGGAATAATTTTGTCTTTTTCATCATGAATTAGAAGTCCCTTAGCTGTAAAGTTTTTTGAAAAGTTAGCCATTGAAAAATATTCAGGTAAATAGTTGAATTTTTTCAAAATATAATTATCCATAGCCTTAGAAACCTTCTTATTGTATCCCATCATGTCAATATAGCGTTGAAAAACACCTTCAAAATTAGAAGGAGCTCCTAAAAGCACTAGTTTTTTTATGAATTGCATTTGGTAATTGTATTGAGAATAAACAGTAGCCATACCTCCAACAGAGTGCCCTATTATGGTAGATGTATTAAATTTTTTAGCAACTACATATATGCACTCAGAATATAAAATGGCATCAAATCTTTTACCAAGAGAACCTCCGTGGGCTGGAGCATCTAAAGCTATAATGTTATAGTCTAATTTTGTTAAAATAGAGATAAGGTCTTTCCATCTATAACTATTACTTTCCCAGCCATGAGCTAATAAAACGGTTTCTTTATTTCCAGACCAGCGGTATGTTTTAATTAGTAAATCATTACATAAAACATCTTCTTGAATGGCTTCTTTTAAATAACCTGCTTCATTAGATTTTGTTTTTCCTTTTTTTGGTGAAGAAAATAAAGTAACAGATAAGTGAGCTGCGTATTTAGAACTAAAAAAACCAATAAAATTAATAAAAGCTCCAATGATTTTTGGAATGTATTTATTCATTTTAAAATAAATTAATTGTTATTCCAATTAACAAAAAAGTATTTAATTTTAGCTGTGTCGGGTATATGTGTCGCTTCAATTTTTAAATTCATATCAAAACGTAAACTAGCAGGGAGATCTTTTTTATCAATTACAAAAGATGCGTTTAATTCGTCTATAATAATAACCACTGAATTTATCGAATTACTAATTCTAGAAATTTTATAACTATTATTAATGTCTTTAAAAGTACTTAAAGTTGTTATGTTTTTATCCGTTTTATAACGAGGGTCTATAACGTCTATACTTTTAATATATGCAGTAGAATCTAATGCTTGACTAGGTGTTAGGGTTAATAATTTCTTTCCTCCTTTTTCAAAAATTTCTATATCATTTATATTACCAGTAAACTCATCTCCGCTAATAAATTTAACTACAGAATCATTTGCGTAAATTTTTTCAAGGTCTTTAACCTGGGTAGAATCATTTAATAATCCAATATGTTGTTTACTTATTTGAAATGGGTCTTGTTTTTTACTACAGTTAGTTATTATAATAGATAGAACGATGAGACTTAAAATTGATTTACGCATTTTTGGGTATAATTGTTTGGAGGTTATTATCTGTTTTTCATGACTTTGGATAGTATACCAAAGACACTTCGTATAAAGGTTGCGCTAGTGAGTACTTTTACAATAGGATTCATTCCTGTGCTACTACTACGGCGTTTAGAAGACGATTTTGATTTTCTTTTAGCTTCCGCCTTTTTAAGAGCTTCCTTTTCTTGTTTTACTTCTTCTTTAACTTCATCTGCCTCTGCTTGTTTTATTTTTTTATTAAGCATTTCATAAGCACTTTCTCTGTCTATTTCTTTATTGTATTTCTTAACAAGTTTAGAGTTAGAAAGTAATTTGCTTAATTCTAAATCTGTTAAAACATCCATTCTACTCATAGGAGCTCGCATCATAGTTGCAGCAAGTGGAGTAGGGCGTCCTTTTTCATCTAAAGCAGAAACTAAAGCTTCACCAATACCTAATGAGGTTAAAATTTCAGTAGTATCATAATATTCAGAATCAGGATAATTTTGAGCAGTTAACTTTATGGCTTTTCTATCTTTTGCAGTAAATGCCCTTAAAGCGTGTTGTATTTTTAATCCTAATTGACCTAAAACATCTTCTGGAACATCAGTAGGGTTTTGAGTTACAAAATATAAGCCAACACCTTTACTACGTATTAATTTTACGATGCTTTCAATTTGGTTTAATAAAGCTTTTGAGGCTTCTTTAAAGATTAAATGAGCTTCATCTATAAAAATGATTAATTCGGGTTGACCACTATCTCCTTGTTCTGGGAATGTAGAGTATATTTCGGCTAATAAGCTTAGCATAAATGTTGAGAATAACTTAGGTCTATCTTGAATATCGGTTAGTCTAAGGATATTTATATACCCGCGACCTTCATCATTTACACGTAATAAATCATCAACATCAAAAGAGGTTTCTCCAAAGAATAAATCAGCGCCTTGTTGTTCTAATTCTATAATTTTTCTTAAAATAGCACCAGTAGAGGCTGTCGAAATTCTACCATAAACTTCAGTAAATTCAGCTTTACCTTCTTTAGTAGCATATTGTAATACTTTCTTGAAATCTTTTAAATCAAGAACAGGCATTTTATTATCATCGCAATATTGAAAAACAACAGCAACAACACCAGATTGTGTTTCGGTTAAATCTAATATTCTAGAAAGTAAAACTGGCCCAAACTCACTAACAGTTGCTCTTAAGCGTACACCATCTTGTTCCGAAAGCGTTAAAACTTCTACAGGGAATTTTTTAGCTTCAAAAGGGATACCAATTTTTTCATGACGTTCATCAATTTTTGCATGACCAGTACTAGGTTGAGCTAAACCGCTTAAATCCCCTTTTATATCCATAAGTAAAACAGGTACACCTTTATTACTTAAGTTTTCGGCTAGAACCTGTAGAGATTTAGTTTTACCAGTTCCTGTAGCTCCAGCAATTAGTCCATGGCGATTCATGGTTTTTAAAGGGATTTTTACATGAGCACCAGTAATGGTTTCTCCATCTAACATGGCAGCACCAATAGGAATAAAATCACCTTCAGTTTTGTTTCCTTCATTAATATCATTTAAGAATGTTTCACTTTTGCCCATGTCCTTTAATTTTGTATAAAAATATGCTATTCTATTTGAAATTAAAAAGATCGTTAAATAAAACTATCAACATTTAAGAAGCAAACTAGTATCTTTGCAAACTTATGAATGAGGATATAAAAAAATTAGTTGATCAAGGCGAAATGCTACCTTTAATGGAAGAGTTTTATACCATTCAAGGTGAAGGGTTTCATAAAGGAACTGCTGCTTATTTTATAAGAATAGGAGGTTGTGATGTTGGTTGTCATTGGTGCGATGTTAAAGAAAGTTGGAATGCCAATTTGCATCCACCAACAGAAATAAAAAAAATAGTTGAAAATGCAAAAAAGTATAGCGATACTATTGTTATAACAGGAGGTGAACCATTAATGTGGGATATGACTGCTTTAACAACACAGTTAAAAAATGAAGGTATGCAAGTGCATATTGAAACTTCTGGAGCTTATCAATTAACAGGTATTTGGGATTGGATTTGTTTATCTCCAAAAAAAATGAAGCTTCCCACACAAGTCGTTCATGAAAACGCGAATGAGCTAAAAGTTATTGTTTATAATAAAGATGATTTTCGCTTCGCGGAAGAACAAGCAGCGAAAGTTAATAAAGATTGCATCTTGTATTTACAACCAGAATGGAGTATGAGTGATAAAGTTGTTCCGGAAATTGTAGATTATGTGATGGCGAATCCTAAATGGAAAATTTCACTTCAAACCCATAAATATTTGAATATACCTTAGTCTTTAATAATTAATATTTTAAAATCTTATTTATAATGAAAAGAATAAAACTATTAAGTTTTGATAGAGATTTTAAAACGGATAAAGAAGTTATTTTAAGAGATTATTTAGCAATAGAACGAACCCGTTTAGCTAATGAACGTACTTTGTTATCTTACATTAGATCCTCTCTATATCTACTATTGGGAAGTATAGCCATTTTTCAATTAAAAGACTTTCCTAATTTTAAATACCTTGCTATACTATCTTTTGTGTTTAGTGTGCTATTTTTTGTTATTGGTGTATGTAGATTTGCTTTACTTAAAAAAAGCTTGAAAAGATTATATTATATTTCTGAAAGTAAAAAATAAAGTATTTAACATTTTTTATACTAGATTTGAAAACTTGTTAAATGTTATTTTATAGAGAGATAGATGTTTATACTGATGTTACAATTTTGTTTATTTAATAACTAGTTTATTGATTAGTCTAAGTTGTTCTTGAGTAATTAGTTCTAAAATATAAAGTCCCGAACTTAAGTCACTTATTCCAAGAGTTTCATTTTTCAAATCATTTTGATAAAATTGTTTTATAACACGGTCTGAAATATTTATAATTTTTACAGTTTCTGGCGTTTTAGAAATATTAAGACTTATACTACTAGTTGCTGAGTTTGGGAAAAAAAGGATGCTTTATCTTTTAATTGCTTGTTATCTATTCCTAAAACAGTTTCAACGACTATTGGTTTTGTTATACGAATTGCTGGCAAGTCAAAACTAACATTCTTTATCTATAGATGACTATCAACAATGTTTTGTCCTGTTTTTATTAATACATCTCCATTACTTTTGTAAGATTCCCCGTTTTAGGTTACTTTTAAATTCCATAAATAATTATTATTTAAGTCAGATTTTATGAAGAATTTAATAGAAAGATCTTATTATTCTAGTGTTTGTTTTTTAAGATATTTTTTAATTCGTATGTTTTAGTTAAGGCTATAATTGTCTAAATAGATTAATCTAAAAAAGGTGTTTATCAAGCTAGAATGGTTTTGCTTTTTTATGTAATATTAACTAAACTAAAAAATGCCTTGATATTCAAGGCATTTTTATTTAATAAAAGTAGTGTTTAAATTTTATTTAGTAAAAGGAACTGATACCCTTCTTGTTCCCCATCCTAAGTGCATGTTAACTCCGTTATTTACTTCTTCAAAAGCAATAGAAAAATATTCTAAAGCATCATCGCCAGAAGTTACAGGTACAGCCAAACGTGCTATATCATTAGCCTCTTTGTAGAAGTATGACCCCCAAACATTAAGATCTTTACTAATAATCGCAGTCCACTCTTTTCTTCCAGGAATAACATAGAATGTATAAGTTCCTGCTTTTACTTTTACTTCCCCTAAATTCATATCAGAATAAAGTGTTAACTCTGCAGCTTCATTAGCTCCAGTTCTCCATACTTTTCCATTAGGAGCCAGATTTACTACGTCTCTACCTTTTAATTGAGGTCTACTATATACTATCTTTATTTGTTTATCTGCATTTTTGTAACTAGATGGAAAAGCCGCCACATCCATTGGGCTTTTATCTACTTTTGCAAATTTCTGAGCATTTACATTTGTTGTTAAAAGCATAATGAAAGCAAAAGTAATAGTTGAAATAAATGTTGATTTTTTCATGTTAAGGTTTTAAGTTTTTTTTTGAATGTTTAAATTTAAGGCGAAACAGTTTTAAAGTTTTTATAAAAGTCGGAAGAGATTATTAAAGTTTACAATTTTAAAAATGATCTGTCTTTTATTCTTTTACAAATTTAATAGATTCTCTTCCTGTATTATTATGCAAGTTTATTAGGTATGTGCCAGAGTTTAAGTTTTCAACTGAAAATCTATAATACTTTGTTGTATTATAACCCGCTCTATCTCTAGCAAGTTGTTTTATATATTTGCCATTAATATCATATAGCTCAATGAGTATATTGTCCTCATCAGCAAATTCAACACTAAATTCTAATAAAGATTTTACAGGATTATTTTTTTAAGCAACATGTAAAGGAGTTCTTCCTTTTTCTTGAAAATTATTATCACTTAAAACTTCACTTGTAAACTTGTATAAAGAAGTTCCTCCTGCATAAGCTAATGTAGAACTTATAATGAAAATTCTATTTAAATTATTTCCAACAGTTAAATTAGTCCATGTTTGCCCACCGTTATTCGTTTCATGAAAACCTGTATAGTGTCCACACCCATCCATCCTCGAGTTTCGTTAATAAATCCAACAGCTTGAATTCCTGTTTCTGGAGCATTATAAGTATTCCATGTAACACCACCATCAGTAGATTTTATTAATTTGCCTAAATCCGGTGGCACAGATTCAATAGCTCCAAAAATAACATTTGTATTACTTTCTAATACTTGTAATTTCCATACATATTCTCCAATAAGGTTAGAGTTGTATATTTCTGTCCAAGATGTACCTCCGTCTATTGTTTTTAATATTGTTGCGCCGCCATCGTTTTACCAGATGCAAAACCTATGTTTTCTGTTAAAAAAGTGATCTCTACCAAAGCGTTTGCATATGTAGACATATCTATATCCAAGTAATCCCACTATCAGTAGATTTTATAATATATACTGGGGTAAAATAAGCACCATAAACAGTAGAAGTGCCAATAGTTTCTAATCTACAAATTGCTTGAGGGTTTGGTGAAATATTAGTAATGGTTGTCCAGCTTTCACCTCCGTCAATAGTTTTGTATACTGCTGCAAAGGTGTCATTTGTTGCCCAACTTACATTGTCGTTAATAAAAAAACGTCATCAAAACGTTGATTATTTCCATTAGAGACACTGTTTGGTATGGTTTGCCACGTAGCTTGAGCGTTTAATAATAAACCTAAAAGTAAGAGCACGTATGTTGGAAACCTTAACATGAAGTTATTTTTAATAAAAATTCTTGAGTTACACACTTAGTGTCTGTTTTATATTTTCTTGATATATTGGTTTAGCAAGAACCATTCTTTCTATTGTTTTATGAAAAATACTGTTTTTAAATTGAGAACGATTAATCCTAAAGCAAAATTCATCAAAGTAAGCTTGTAT
>CALKXS010000059.1 GCA_938003745.1 uncultured Algibacter sp. | reverse complement strand
CCATTGTCCAATATTCCTCACTGCTGCCTCCCGTAGGAGTCTGGTCCGTGTCTCAGTACCAGTGTGGGGGATCCCCCTCTCAGGGCCCCTATCTATCGTTGCCATGGTGTGCCGTTACCACACCATCTAGCTAATAGAACGCATAGTCATCTTATACCGTAATCTTTAATGTTTGCTCGATGCCAAACTAACATACTATGAGGTATTAATCTTCGTTTCCAAAGGCTATCCCTCAGTACAAGGTAGATTCTATACGCGTTACGCACCCGTGCGCCGGTCGTCAGCAATAGCAAGCTATTCTGTTACCCCTCGACTTGCATGTGTTAAGCCTGCCGCTAGCGTTCATCCTGAGCCAGGATCAAACTCTTCATCGTTAAATTTTTAAGTCTTTCGACTATTATTTTAACAACTAATAAGAAATTTTCTTTAGTACTCAAAATGGCTTATTCTCTTTGTTGAATTTTATCGTTTCCAATAAAATTCTACGCTGTCAATTCAATATGTTTATGAACTTTTTTATCTATTTTCCCTAACTCGTCTCCTTGCTAAGCGGGTGCAAATATAAAACCCTTTTTTGTTTTTAACAAAACTTTTTTAATCTTTTTTTTAGAAGTTTTTTAACCTTTTAAAATTCGATAATTCAATCTTGCCTTGAACGTTTCTCCTCCAACAGCATTGCTGTTTTTAGCGGCTGCAAACTTACAACCTTTTTTATTCCTAACAAGCTTTTTTTGATCTTTTTTTTAATTAAAATTTAAACCCTTAAAATACTTAATTAACCAACCTTATTTAGAACGTTTTGCTTCTAACAGTGTTACCGTTTTTAGCGGCTGCAAATATACACTCCTTTTTACTTCTGGCAATGCCTTTTTTTACTTTTATTTTTTAAAATGTTATTCTTATTTCTTAAAAACCTTCCTATCAACTCATTGTAGAATACAATATTTTAATACTTTACTTAATTAAAGGGAGAGCACTTAATAAAAATGAGAAAAAGAATCACTAATGGAGGAATGTTGTCTAAAAAATAGAGTTTATCCTTTTGGTATCTTTTCTCGAAAAGACACCTAAACCATAAGAAATGATAGAGCTGAATTTATATGTCTTGAAAAATACTCCTATATAGATAAATGGTAATCCTTAATTAAGTCTTATCTAAAAAAAACTATAAACTTTTAAAAAATCACTACATATGAACGTCATTTTGATTTTCAGAGTTTAGCAAAACACTAGCTACAAAAGAGAGTTCATATTTAAAGATACTTTTGGATTTTCTGCCATGTTTTTTGATTGTAATAGGATTGATTCGATCCAAGTATATTCCAATTTTATAGCACGAAACAAAAACAATCATTACCAGTAAGATCAATTTTTCTATTCTTTCGACATCTTGTGATAGCAAACACCATAACTTTAAATTATAGATCAATCCTGAATTATTTCATCAATACAAGTACAAATGCTTCAGCAGAATCTTTTAAGGCTAAAATCAAAGCTTTTAGAGCACAATTCAGAGGTGTAAAAAATATAGAATTCTTTCTATTCAGGCTAACTTAAATTTTTGAATAAACACAACAATTAGTCTTAATACAATAAAACTAAGATGTTTTCTTTTTATGATAGGATTTAAATTGAAGAAATAAAAAAGCCAACTTATTATCTAAGTCAGCTTTTGTTTCACTGTGCGGGAGAAGAGACTCGAACTCTCACACCTCGCGGCACTAGATCCTAAGTCTAGCGTGTCTACCAATTCCACCACTCCCGCTTAAGGACTGCAAATATAAACAAGATTTTTAAATAGCAAACTCTTACTGCAAAAAAACATTCTTTTTTTCTACTTTTGAGTATAATTTATTCCATAAATATGAAAGAAATCCAATCATACATAGCAGAACATAAAAATAGATTTTTAAACGAACTTATTAATTTACTTAAAATACCATCTGTTAGTACAGATACAGCTTACAAAAACGATGTTTTAAAAACCGCAGACGCAATAAAAACAAGCTTAGAATACGCTGGGTGTGATTTCGTTCAAATTTGCAAAACCGATGGTTATCCAATAGTTTATGGCGAAAAAATAATAAGCAAAGACCTTCCAACCATATTAATTTATGGTCATTATGATGTGCAACCAGCAGACCCTATTGAACTTTGGGACTCACCACCATATGAGCCCGTTATTAAAAAAACAGAAAAACACCCAGAAGGCGCTATTTTTGCCCGTGGCGCTTGTGATGACAAAGGTCAAATGTACATGCATGTTAAAGCATTAGAGTTTATGACGTCTACAAATCAGCTTCCATGTAATGTCAAATTTATGATTGAAGGTGAAGAAGAAGTAGGCAGCGTTAACCTATCAACCTTTGTGAAAAATAATCAAGAGAAATTAAAAAACGATGTTATTTTAATTTCAGACACAGGAATGATAGCAAATGATATCCCATCAATAACAACAGGATTAAGAGGTTTAAGCTATGTAGAAGTTGAAATTACAGGACCAAATAGAGATTTACACTCTGGACTTTATGGAGGCGCAGTAGCAAACCCCATAAACGTACTTACAAAAATGATAGCCTCTTTACATGATGATGATAATCATATTACCATTCCAGGTTTTTATGATAATGTAGAAGAATTATCAAAAGAAGAACGTGAGCAAATGACCAAAGTCCCATTTAATTTAGACAATTACAAAAAAGCATTAGACATAGATGCCGTATACGGAGAAACCGGTTACTCTACTAATGAACGTAATGCCATCCGCCCTACCCTAGACGTTAATGGTATTTGGGGAGGCTATACTGGCGAAGGGGCCAAAACGGTAATAGCAAGTAAGGCTTACGCAAAAATATCAATGCGCCTAGTACCAAATCAAGACTGGGAAAACATTACTAAATTATTCAAAACACATTTTGAAAACATTGCTCCCAAAGGTGTTACCGTAAAAGTTACTCCACACCACGGCGGACAAGGCTATGTCACGCCAATAGATAATATAGGATACAAAGCAGCTTCAAAAGCCTATCAAGAAACCTTTGGAAAAACCCCAATCCCACAACGTAGTGGCGGTAGTATTCCAATAGTCGCCTTATTTGAACAAGAATTAAAAAGTAAAACTATTTTAATGGGTTTTGGTTTAGATAGTGATGCTATACACTCACCAAATGAACACTTCGGGATTTTTAATTACTTAAAAGGCATCGAAACCATTCCATATTTTTATAAATACTTTACAGCACTTTCTAAATAATTAGAGTGTTACCACAAGGGTCGCGCTTTCCATTATATCTTTTTTTGCCATTTATGGCAGCAAAAAAAGGATGCCATTTCAATCGCTAACACATTAATAAAAGATGTAGTAAAATGATAAAAACACAAGAATATAAATCAAACTGGAGCTTAATTCAAAAAACAGTCTTTCGTTTTTTATTTTTATATTTTGGGATATACATCATCTTATTTTTCACAGCTAGTCTTTTTGAATCTCCTTTTAGATGGATAGGTAATCATCTTTTAGGTTTTAACTACAGCTACAATGTTAGTGGAAACGGAAGTGGAGATCACACATATGCTTATATCACATTATTCATAAATTCTTTATTAGCCATCATACTTTTACCCATTTGGTCATTCCTTGACAAAAAGAGAACAAGTTATAACAAACTATTTTATTGGTTTATTATTTCACTTCGTATTTTCCTTTTTGGAGCAATGCTACTTTATGGATTTGTGAAAACATTTAAAGTACAACTCCCAGACGCTTCACTAGTAAAATTAATGCAACCATTAGGAGATTATTCCCCTATGGGACTTGCTTGGGCATATATGGGTTTTTCCAAAGGGTTTAATGTTTTTGCTGGTTTCATGGAGGTTATAAGCGGCTTACTTTTAATATCTAGAAAAACACAAACTCTTGGTGCATTCATAGTAATAGGCGTTATGACTCAAGTCACTATGATGAATCTCTTTTTTGATATACCAGTAAAACTGTTTTCAATCCATCTTATTTTGATGGGTTTAACCATTTTTATAATCGACATAAAAAGGTTTACGAATGTATTTATAAAAAACAAAACTGTTAAACCTCTTAATCATTATCATCCTAATAGAAGACAAAAAATATCATAAATTTACTTCATGGATTAAGCCTGTTGAAGTAACTCTAATTGTAATTATGGGTTCTATATTTTTATTTCAAGCCAAAAAAAAATTAAACAACTACAATAAACCTTTATTTTACGGTGTATGGGAAACAGAAGTTTTTATAAAAAACGGAGACACACTACCTCCCTTAATTACAGATAAAAATAGATGGCGCTATTTGATTATCGATAAAAAGGATAAAGCTTTTGTTAAGAAAATGAATGACTCTATTCAGCATTTTCAATTCAAACCAGCACCTTCAACAAAAAAAATAAAAATTTATGGAGTAGGAGAAAAATCTAAAAAATATAATTTCAATTACAAATTGATAGATTCTAGCACTATAATACTCAATGGAAATTTAGACTATAATGATCTGAATATAAAACTAAAAAGAAGAAATTTAGTTTTAAAATCTAGAGGTTTTAACTGGATTAATGAATCTCCATTTAATCGCTAAAAATCAACATGAAAAACCAACATTTAAGAAACGTACTAGAACTCTGCTTATCTACATTATTAATTAGCGCCGCAGGTGTATTAGGCAAATATATTAACATGCCTGCTGCAGTAATTATATGGTGGCGAGCATGCTTAGCTTTAATTATTCTTTTGCTTTTTTGTATTTACAAAAAAATGGATTTAAAGATTTCTTCAAAAAAAGATAAAGCCATAATATTTACAAGTGCCCTATTTTTAGGCGCACATTGGGTGACGTATTTCTACTCCATAAAGGTTTCTAACGTATCTATAGGTATGCTTTCTTTATACACATTTCCTGCTATAACATCCATTTTAGAACCCTTAATAAGAAAAACTCCTTTTAACAAGACTCACCTGTTTTTAGCTATATTAGTTTTAATTGGTTTATACATATTGGTTCCAGAACTTAATTTTGGCAACTCCAGTGCAAAAGGTGTCTTCTGGGGTTTATTTTCTGCAATTTTATTTTCTCTTAGAAATATTATGCTCAAAGACACATCTAGAAGTTATGATGGCAAAACGGTTATGATTTACCAACTATTCATAGTAACATTAGTCGTTTCACCAGTACTCTATTTTTTAGACACCTCTGGCATAAAAACACAATATCCCTATATCATAATTTTAGCTTTATTGTCTACAGCCATTGGTCATAGTCTTTTTGTTAAAGGTTTAAAAAACTTCTCTGCAAGTACTGCAAGTATAATTATGAGTACACAACCAGTTTATGGCATTATTTTAGCTTTTATTTTTCTAAATGAGATACCAACAATGAATACTTTTATTGGTGGTTCTTTAATTATTTCTACCGTAATTATTGAAAGTATTCGTTCTAGTAAATCCAAATAAGGTGATTTGCTTGTAAAAAGTGTAACATATTGATTGTATTTACGTTCTAATAGACAATCAATCAAAATCAATCACATCATGTTAAAACAATTTTTCATCATCTGTTCGGGTGCAGACGCCGATATTTTAGAACATTGCTCCAAAGGAGAACAAAATAAATACACTGGCATAGGTGCTACTGTATTTTTTACTGCTGTCATGGCTTTTATAGCAGGAAGTTTTGCGCTTTATACTGTTTTTGACAACCTCTATTCTTCTATCTTTTTTAGCTTAATCTGAGGGCTATTCATTTTTAATTTAGACCGATTTATTGTTCCTACAATAAAAAAAAGACTCTTTTATTGCTAAGTACATGACAAAAACTGAAATATATTAGTATCATTTTGATTTTCAGAGTTTAGCAAAACACTAGTTACAAAAGAGAGTCCATATTTAAAGATACTTTTGGCTTTTCTGTCATGTTTTTTGATTGTAATAGGATTGATTTGATCCAAGTATATTCCAATTTTATAGCATCAAACAAAAGCAATCATTACCAGTAAGATCAATTTTTCTATTCTTTCGATATCTTGTAAATGTGTTTTTTAAATATCAAAACCACTAGATGTCATGGCTTTAAAACACATTTCAATTTG
>CALKXS010000058.1 GCA_938003745.1 uncultured Algibacter sp. | reverse complement strand
TTAGAACTTTGCATTATGGCATCACTACGAAGAGAGATACGACTTCTACAGGATTTACATTCATAACTCCAACGACTTTTAATCCAATAATGCTTGTCATGACCACATCGATGGCACTTTATTCCTATTTTATCGCGTTCTAATTTTAAAATGAAGACGACAAGTCTCTTCATTATCAAAATGGGCTGTAAAACTGAAGATATTCATGTTATTCTTTTATCTAAAATAAGGCTTTTTACTCAATTATGCCTCTTTACAGATATTCAAAATATAAATCCAATAATTATAACTAAACAAATAATAATAATATAGAATCTTTCAAAAAATCGACGATCATCAGAGTTAGCTATTTCATTTTCTACTTTTCGTAGTTCTTCATTAGCTGAAAAACCAGCATTAAAAACATCATGATATATTTCATCTTGAAAAATTCTTAACGAATCTATATAAGACTTAGATTTCTAAATATTTCCCGATTAAGCATAATAGTCTTCTACTGTATCACTTCTCATATATCTACTTAGTTTTGAACACTTAGATAAATAACAAACTGTAGAGTTCAAATCCTTTCTTTGCAAGAATACATCTGCAAAACAAACATCTATTGTTGTTTTAAATGAAAAATAATTATACGACACCATTAAAGAGCTTTTATAGAATTTATCACAAGTATTAAAATACTTGTGAGCCTTATCAAAATCATCCAAATAAATATAATTGGATTTAAGCATATAAATTACAAACATCTCATAATAAGCATTATTATTGATGTTTACACAAGAATTCACCATCAATGAATTTTACATAGAGTAACATTTGAATTAGTTAATCGTCCCTAAATATACTTTTCTACAGGTGTTAGAATAGAGTCTAAAAAAGACAAAGTTTTAGCAGAACTATCATCTATATAAACATCTGATGAATCAACAAATCAAACATAGCAGTTACGTGAGTTTTGAGTAAAATACACAGTTTTGAATATAAAATAACCCCTGATCAAAAAACTCTAAATACATCACTTACTAAGAAAGTAAGATAATGTTTATTTTCAAGAAAAAAATACTTAAAGTTTTACAACTTGCGCATTATACATAAACGTATCTCGCCAACGTTCAAAGCGCTTGTCAAAAAATGAAGAAAAAATTAAGTATTGACATTCGCCTATACTTTCTGGTGTTCTTGTAACCTCAGAAAAACTATTATTTCCTAATAAAAATTCAGCATCTTCAACAATACACATTTGTAATTTATTTAAATTGATTCCGTTAACATAAAAAAGCTTGTTAAGCCTTTTAGGAGTCGCAATTACAATATCGGTTCCAAAGTAAATTTCATCTTTTTGATCGTCAATACTCTTTTCCTCATAAGCACAATACACACGTAGACTAATACCTCTTTTGAATGCTTTAAAGGCTAATTCTAAATCTAACGCTGCCTGTTTGTCTTTTACAAAGATTAATGCACGCGGAGCATCTTCAAAAGCTTCGCCTTTTAATTTTTGAATAACACTTAAAACAATGCTTGTTGTTTTACCAGAATCTTTTGGAGCAATAGCAAACAGACTTGATCCACCCTTAATTTTTCCTAATACTTTTTTTTGAAAAGGTAAAGGTTCTTCAAAACCTTTATGTTCTAAATAATCTCTTAAAGGCTCTATTAATTTTTTAAAGGACATAATTGCTATTACTAATTTTGTCGCAAATATAGTTGAAAATAAAAAAGGTACTCATATTTTGAGTGCCTTAAAACGCTATTAATCGTTTTATATTAGATTCCACCTTCGCTAGAAAGTTAATTTATATAAAATCTGAGATGAAACTCGAAAACTCTTTTAATTAAAACTCTAAACCTGTTGTTAAATCAAATTCATCATAAATAGCTTTATCTTTTAACCCATCAAAGAAGCTAGTATGAACCATACTTTACATCATACTTCGTTCTATCTATTTTTAAAGCAACATTAGCTTTACTTCCATAAACAGATAAATTAAATGTAATTGTTTTTTTCCTTTAATAGTTAAATCTCCTGTTATTTTATAAGCATTTTTACTACTAGCTTTAACTTTAGTAAAAACTAAAGTAGCTTTTAGATGATTAGCAACTCCAAAGAAATCATCAAATCCTAAATGACCTTCTAACTTTTCTTTATACTCAAACTGGTTAGCTTTTGACTACCAACCGCTTCGAAACAAAACTAGTAAAAAGCTGCCCTTTTTTGGGGTAGTGCCCAATATTATTAATAAAAACGTTATAAAACCTGCTTAATTCATTACTTTTAGGCTCTTAAATTAGTCACTAAACAACAAATTAAGAACACATGAAAGTAATTGGTATTGGAAAGAATTATGTAAGCAACAAAGCTGAGATTAGCGGATTGAAAAATGATGTACAATTAATATTTACAAAACCAGAAACCACTTTGGTTACTGATAATAAAGATGTTGTTTTCCCATCTATTACTAACGAGTTAATTTACGAAGTAGAATTGGTTGTAAAGATAGGAAAAACAGGTAAAAACATTGCTTTGGAGGATGCTAACTCTTACATTTCGGAGATTGGTATTGGTATTGATTATACGGCTAAAGATGTGCTTACTACTAGTAGAGGTAAGAAACAACCTTGGGCTTTGGCTAAAGGTTTTGATGGAGCGTCTCCTATTTCTAGTTTTAAACCAGTGTCTGACTTTCCAGATTTAAACGATATTAACTTCGATTTACTTATAAATGGTGAACAAAAACAGATTGGAAACAGCAGTTATATTATTTATAATTTTGCCGAAATTATAAGTTTTGTTTCTACATTTATGACGTTAACTCCTGGGGATTTAATTTTTACAGGAACACCTGCAGTTGGTG
The DNA here is from genome assembly GCA_938003745.1 of uncultured Algibacter sp. Lineage (GTDB taxonomy): Bacteria > Bacteroidota > Bacteroidia > Flavobacteriales > Flavobacteriaceae > Postechiella. Next base: position 13,608 of record CALKXS010000058.1, on the reverse strand, counting down.
CTGGACAAACATTTAAAGGTGATCACTTACAGGCTTCTATTGAAGGTGAATTACTTTTAGATTTTAAAATGATCTAAACATTATATTTGAATAGGCAATTTTTAATAACCTTTAGCTAAAGTATTTTATAAATATGAAAAACTCTATTGCAGAACGTGTTTCGGACTTTTTAAAACGGTTTCCACCGTTTAATATGCTTGACACTACTAGTTTATTAAAAATTGCTACTCAAGTAGATATTATATATTTAGAAAAAGGCGACTCTTTATTTAATAAAGATGATGCGTTTCACAATCATTTTTATATTGTTAGAGATGGTGCCGTGAACCTTTACAATATTAATGATAACAATAAGAATGTGGCAGGAATAAGTGATGCCGGAGATATTTTTGGCGTTAGACCACTTATTACTCAGGAAAACTACAAATTAACTGCTACAGCAAATGAGGAATCTATTATTTATGGGGTTCCTATAGAAATTTTTAAATCTGTTACAGATAAAAATGTAAAAGTCCATAAATATTTAATTACAGCTTTTGCTACTAATACGTATGACCCATATACTGCCGAAGAAAACGGAAAGATTTTTGTTGATTATCTGCCTAATACGTCGCAAGATATTGCCAATTTTCAGACAGCAAACTATACAAAATCGCCTGTTTCTTGTCAAGAGAATGCCACTTTACAAGAGGCTGCCTTAAAAATGTGCGAGCATAAAATTGGTTGTATTATTGTTACTAATGACACAAAATACCCTGTTGGAATTGTTACCAATAGTGATATAAAAAATAAGATTGCAACAGGCAGATTTCCTATTACTACAGCTGTTACCAATATTATGTCTTCGCCTATTATCACAGATAAAAAAGATATAACAGTAGCCAATGCGCAATTGCAAATGATACAGCATAATATTAGTCATTTGGGTATAACAAAGGATGGTACGCCCAATTCTAGACTAATAGGAATTCTTACGCATCATGACATTTTAGTAACTTTGGGAAATAGTCCGTCGGTTATTTTAAAGGAAATAAAACGTGCTAAGAGAAATAAAACGCTTAGAAGTGCTAGATTAAAAGCCAATACTTTACTTAAAAGTTATTTAGATCAAAATATTCCTATTTCTCATATTGTTAAAATCATTTCTAAAATAAATGATGCTGTTAATACACGTGCTATAGAGTTAGCAATAAAAAAGATGGGACAACCGCCTGTAGCTTTTTCTTGGTTGGCTATTGGAAGTCAAGGTAGAAAAGAACAACTCTTATTTACAGACCAGGACAATGCACTTATTTTTGATGATGTACCCGAAGATAAGTATGAAACGACTCAAACTTATTTTTTAGAATTAGCTAGATTAGTTACTAAAGCGTTAAACAAAATTGGTTTTGAATACTGTGAAGCCGATATGATGGCTAGTAATACAGAATGGTGCAAATCTGTTACGCAATGGCAAGATCAATTTAAAGATTGGATATTTAAACCGAATGAAAAAGCCATTTTATTATCTTCTATTTTCTTTGATTACACACATATTTACGGTGATAAATCTTTGGTTGATACCTTAACTAACACTATCTATGAATCTCTGGATGAAACGAATATTTTCTTTAAGTTCTTAGGGAAAGATGCGCTTAAAAGTCCGCCACCATTAGGTTTCTTCAAACAGTTTTTGGTTGAACAAAACGGAGATCGAAAAGATTTGTTTAATATTAAAAGTAGAGCGTTAATGCCATTAATTGATGCTGCAAGGTTGTTAACCTTAAATAAACAGGTAAAAGATGTTAATAGTACTTATGAGCGTTTTGAGAAGTTATCACAGCTAGAACCTAACAATAAAGAACTTTTTGATTCTTGCGCTTATGCCTTTAAAGCTTTATTAAAGTTTAGAACTAAGCAAGGGATATTAAACGATAATTCTGGAAAATTTATTGAGTTAACGACGTTAACCAAGGAGGAAAAATTAAAACTGAAACGTTGTTTTAAACCTATAAGTGATATTCAAGAATCGTTAAAACTTCGCTTCGATTTAAAAAACGTCATGTAAAATGAAATTTAACTGGTTTAAGAAAACACAAAAGAATTATCCTGCTTTTTGGCAAGAGTACCTTGATAGTTTTACTAATGAAGCTGAAGATACTATTGAAAACACACGCTTTGTGGCTTTTGACACCGAAACTACAGGCTTTGATAAAAAGAAAGACCGCGTACTTTCTATTGGTGCTGTTTCTTTAAAAAACAAAACCATTCATGTAAAAGATAGTTTTGAACTTTACATTAAACAAGACATTTTTAAAGCTGATACCGTAAAAATTCATGGTCTTATGAAAAAAGGATCATTAACCAAGGTTGAAGAACTTGAAGCTATTAAACAATTTATTACTTATATAAAAAATGATATTCTTATAGCGCATCATGCCTTTTTTGACTATTCCATGGTAAACGAAATGCTACTTAGACATGGTTTGGGAAAGTTAAAAAATAAGTTTATTGACACGGGTGTTTTATATAAAAAATCTAAACATATTATTTATCAAGATAATCTAAAAAACTACTCTTTAGATGAATTGTGTAAAGAGCTAAATGTTCCTAAAACAGATAGACACACTGCTACTGGTGATGCATTAATAACTGCTATGATTTTTCTTAAAATCACGTCTAGATTAATCAAGACTAATAATTTAGGTTGGGGTTATTTATTGAAATCGTAAGTTATTTTGATATCAAAATGAGACTTCGATATCAAAAATCACTCTTGTGATTATTAGCATGTTTACGGTATAAATCGCTCAATGTTCCATCTGGATAATCAGAAAATTGACTGTCAAGTTTCTTCATTCTTTCTTCTGACCTTTCATCGGAACTTTCAAAAAACCAATTACCATTTTCAGGAAGCAACCCTACCGCTTCCTTTATAATTTTTGCTGACTTAGTTGCACCAATTTCATTTAATGATTTGGCAACTTTGTTTATTCTATTCAGGAAACCATTCTTGTAAAAAGCTTAAAATACTATCTGCTTGACCAGACCAGCGTTTTCCAAATGTATACATAAAAATAAATTCAATTGAACTTGATTAAGTGAATTCGGATTTTCAGCATATCTATTTACAAGAATTTCATGCAAAGCAATAGAGAAATCAGAATTATCACTGAGCGAGAATAAGCCACCAATATCTTTATTTTGACAATTAAATCTCGTTTACGAATTTGATCTTTGCTTTCATCTGTCATCTATGAAGGTCCATCATATTGATTTTCTTCTGACATATGTTTCCCGTTTTATGAATCTGATTTTTTGAGCCTGCTTACCTACTACAATACATTATCCATAATATCCTGAACAACTTCAGGATTTAGCAAGGTGCTTGTATCTCCTAAGTTACTTGTATCTTTATGTGCTATTTTACGCAAAATACGTCTCATTATTTTTCCTGAACGTGTTTTTGGTAATCCGCTTGTAAATTGAATTTTATCCAATTTAGCTATAGGTCCAATATGTTCAGTAATTATTTGATTGATTTCTTTACGTAAATTATCATGGTTTCTGCTTTCTCCTGTATCTTTTAAAATGACATAACCGTAAAGCGCATTACCTTTAACATCGTGCGGAAAACCTACAATAGCAGATTCTGCTACAGCCGGATGCTCATTTACCGCATCTTCTATTGGTGCAGTTCCTAAGTTATGCCCAGAAACAATAATAACATCATCTACACGACCTGTAATTCTGTAATAACCAACTTCATCGCGTAAAGCGCCATCTCCTGTAAAGTATTTGTTTTCGTAAGCAGAGAAATACGTGTCTTTATAGCGTTGATGATTTCCCCAAATTGTTCTTGCCATAGAAGGCCAAGGGAATTTTATACATAAACGTCCATCAACCTGATTTCCTTTTAATTCCTGCCCGTTCTCATCCATTAAAGCTGGTTGAATACCTATAAAAGGTAACGTTGCATAAGTGGGTTTTGTTGGTGTTACATAAGGAATAGGCGATATCATTATTCCACCTGTTTCCGTTTGCCACCAAGTATCTACAATTGGGCTTTTCTTTTTACCAATATTATCATTATACCAATGCCACGCTTCTTCATTAATAGGTTCTCCTACAGATCCTAAAACTTTAAGTGACGATAAATCATACTTATCAACTAACTCTGTGCCTTGTTTTGCTAAAGCACGAATTGCCGTAGGCGCCGTATAAAACTGATTTACTTTATGCTTTTCTACCACTTCCCAAAAACGTCCAAAATCTGGATAACTTGGTACACCTTCAAACATGACTGTTGTTGCTCCGTTTGCTAATGGACCATAAACAATATAACTATGTCCTGTAATCCAACCAATATCGGCAGTACACCAATACACATCATTTTCTCTATATTGAAATATATTTTTAAACGTATAAGCCGTATAAACCATATAACCTCCAGTAGTATGCACCATACCTTTTGGCTGCCCTGTAGAACCTGATGTATATAAAATGAATAAAGGATCTTCGGCATTCATAGTTTCTGCTTCACAATTTGCAGAAGCATCATCTAAAAGCGGCTGCAACCATTGGTCACGTCCTGCTTTCATGTTAATATCTGTATGGATACGCTTTGCAACTAATACTGTGTTTACATCTGGACAATCTTCTAAAGCTTCATCTACAATACCTTTTAAATCTATTGTTTTTGCGCCTCGATAAGATCCATCACTGGTAATTACCATTTTACAGTCTGAATCGCTAATTCTGGTTGATAACGCTGTCGCGGAAAACCCTGCAAATACTACAGAGTGTATTGCTCCTATTCTAGCACATGCTAAAACTGAAATTGCCAATTCTGGAATCATGGGTAAATAAATACAAACACGATCTCCTTTTTTAATGCCTTGACTTTTTAAAACATTTGCAAATTTATTTACGCGTTCGTGCAACTGATTATAAGTAATATGTTCTGCTTCTTCTAAAGGATCATTAGGTTCAAACAAAATAGCTGTTTTATTTCCTCTAGTTGCTAAGTGTCTATCAATACAATTTTCGGTGATGTTTAACTGTGCGCCTTCAAACCACTTAACTTCTGGTTTTGAGAAATCCCAACTTAAAACATTGTCCCATTTTTTGCGCCACATAAAATGTTCTTCGGCAATTTCTTCCCAAAAACCTTCTGGATTTCTAACAGATTTCCTATATACTTGATAGTATTCTTCTAAGTGTTTTATGTGGTAATTACTCATTGTTTTCTTTTGACGGTTTGACAGATCTTTTTAAATCTTGTATTCTAATTTTATGTGTGTTCTAAAATAGTAAAATATTAACGGTTTACTAAGCTTTTTCTTTTGATAGCATTAAAACTATTCTAGATCTTTATTTTTAGTTTGTCCTGTGCGTTAGGGATAGAACGGCATGTTTGAGCTCCCCGACTTTTTAGGAGGGAGCGAGTAGTGAAAGCCCGACCCTTTTTTGGGGTAACGCCCAACCTTAATCATTAATGTGTTGCCTTTCCTGCTCCGCTTGGTATTCTAATATTTTCTACAATTTCTTGAACATCCTCTGGCGAATCTGGTGTGAATTTCATAATAACTATGGATAATACAAAATTGATAATCATGGCTACGGTACCAAACCCTTCTGGCGATATACCAAACCACCAATCGGCTTTCTCGCCTCCTCCAAACCAACCAAACTTAAATTTAGTCATATAGAAAAGCATGCATAAAATCCCTATAACCATACCTGCAATAGCTCCTTCTTTATTCATTTTCTTATAGAAAATTCCTAAAATAATAGCTGGAAAAAACGAAGCTGCTGCCAAACCAAATGCTAAGGCCACAGTTGCTGCTACAAAACCTGGTGGATTAATCCCAAAATAGCCTGCAACGCAAACTGCAATAACCGCTGCTAAACGTGCAGCTATTAATTCTCCTTTTTCAGAGATTTTTGGATTGATCATTTTCTTTATTAAATCGTGAGATACTGATGCAGAAATTACTAATAGCAATCCTGCTGCTGTAGATAGCGCCGCTGCCAATGCTCCTGCTGCAACTAATGCAATAACCCAATCTGGTAATTGTGCAATTTCTGGGTTTGCCAGAACCATGATATCTTTATCTACTTTTAATTCGTTTTTATTTTTATCTACTACATAGTTAATTATCCCATCGTTGTTTTTATCATTAAAAACAATTAATCCTGTGGTTTCCCATTTTTTAAACCATTCTGGCATGTTAGCATAAGGCTGATTGGAAACAGTTTCAATCATATTTGTTCTTGCAAAAACTGAAACTGCTGGAGCTGCTGTATATAAAATAACGATTAACAATAATGCTAATCCAGCCGATTTACGTGCATCTTTCACTTTTTTAACCGTAAAAAAGCGTACAATAACATGTGGTAACCCTGCTGTACCAACCATTAATGCCAGTGTAATAGCAAAAACATCTATAGTAGATTTTGATCCTTCTGTGTATTCTGAAAAACCTAAATCTGTACTTAATCCATCTAATTTATCTAATAAATATGTTCCAGATCCATCTGCTAATTGACTACCAAAGCCTAATTGAGGAATTGGATTCCCCGTCATTTGAATAGAAATAAAAATTGCAGGTACCATAAAGGCAAAAATAAGAACACAATATTGTGCTACTTGGGTATATGTTATACCTTTCATCCCTCCTAAAACAGCATAAAACAAAACGATTATCATACCTATAATAACGCCTGTATTAATGTCTACTTCTAAAAAACGAGAAAACACCAAACCTACACCTCGCATTTGTCCCGCAACATAAGTAAATGATACAATAAGCGCGCAAATAACACCAACTAAACGTGCTGTATTAGAATAATAACGATCCCCAATAAAATCGGGTACCGTAAACTTTCCAAATTTCCTTAAATACGGTGCTAATAGCAATGCTAAAAGCACATAACCTCCAGTCCATCCCATGAGATAAACTGCACCATCATAACCATCAAAAGAAATAATCCCTGCCATAGAGATAAACGACGCAGCACTCATCCAATCGGCTGCAGTAGCCATTCCATTTGCTAAAGGAGAAACACCACCTCCTGCAACATAAAATTCTTTGGTTGACCCTGCTCTAGCCCAAATAGCTATACCTATATATAATGTAAATGTTATACCTACTAAAATGTATGTCCAATTTTGAACTCCAAATCCTTCAACTAATAAACTATGCATCATAACCGTATTTTTTATCTAGTTTATTCATTAAACGAACGTACACAAATATTAAAACAACAAAAACATACATAGAACCTTGTTGAGCAAACCAAAATCCTAATTTAAAGCCTCCTACTCTAATTGTATTTAGTTCATCTTTAAATAAAATACCGGCCGCAAAGGAAACAAGGAACCATATAGATAACAATATAAGAACATACCTTATGTTCTCTTTCCAATAGGCTTTTGCTTTTTCTTTATTTGTCATAATTATTTTTTTTTCAAAACTATTATTTATTAAAGTTTCAGACTCATTATATTTTCACAAAAACCAATACTATTTTTAATTATTGATATGATTTTTGTTAATTAATAAATATAAATGATAAATATAAAATGTATTTTTAACATAATTAATAATATTCGATATTAAAAAGGAAACATGTGGCTTATTATGAATATTTAGCCGATAGAATACGACGAATCCTAAAGGAGAAGCAACCAACGTTTACAGAATTAAAAATGATGTGAGATTTATAGTTTTAAACTAGATAATAAAATGCTTTGCGACATAGACATAGACATAGACATAGACATAGAAAATGATGATAGTTTAGTTATGGTTAGAATTAGAGAGAGTGCTTATTAAAAAGAACTTAAAAAACCCAATTGCTTACCTATGTATTTGACTAGACACCCAATGCGTGGTTATATATTTGTTACTCCTGATCGCTTTGATACTGAGGAATATTTAGAGTATTGGATTGATTTATGTATTGCTTTTAACCCTTTTGCAAAGGCTAGTAAACCCCTCGCAAAAAAGAAATAAATTTATTGATATGCCTAAAAAACTAGATATCTCCTTTCTTGGTCATACTATTTTAAGACAAAAGGCTATAGAAGTCTTAGAGATTAAACAATTTGATTTTCAAAATTTAATTGATGATATGATTTATACCGTAAAAAAAGTTAACGGTTTAGGTATTGCTGCTGCTCAAGTTTACGAAAACAAACGTGTATCTATAATAGCCTCAAAACCAAGTGTTAGATATCCTAACGCTTCACTAATGGAACCAATAGCCATAATAAATCCTATTATTTTAAGTCATTCTCAAAAAACAACAAAAGAATGGGAAGGTTGTTTAGGTATTCCTGGTATTAGAGGATTAGTGCCTCGTTATACTTCTATAAATGTTAAGTTTACAGATAGAACTGGAAAAGAAATTATTAAAACATTTACTAGTTTTGTTGCCCGTATTTTTCAGCACGAATATGATCATTTACATGGAAAAGCCTTTCTTGATCGATTAGAATCTAACCAAGATATTATTACAGAAATAGAATATCAGAAAATAGTATCTAAACTATAATACTAAACATTTTGACAGCGTATCTTCATATATAGCTTCGTACTTAGGTACAATGTTATGCAAATCAAACTTTAAAGCTTCTTTTCTAGCGTTATCCTTAAACTCTTGTAATCGTTTAGGATCTTCTAAAATATAAATAGCGTTTTTACTCATATCTTCAACATCACCAACATCACTTAGAAAACCAGAAATGCCATGAATATTAACCTCTGGTATACCTCCTGTGTTACTAGAAATTACAGGAACTCCAGATGCCATAGCCTCTAATGCTGCCAACCCAAAACTTTCAGTAAGTGATGGTAGCAAAAACAAATCACTAAAGCATAAAATTTTATTAATTTCATTACTTCTTCCAAAGAATACAACTTTATTAGTTATATCTAGATCTTCACACTGTCTTTCTACTTTCTCTCGCTCTGGTCCTTCTCCTATAAACATCAACTTTGCAGGCATTTCTTTCTGAATATTATAAAAGACACTTATAACATCTTCAACCCGTTTAACAGGTCTCAAATTACTAATATGTGTTATGATTTTTTCATCATCATTTGCCATCATACCACGTTGACAGTCTGTAAAACCATGATTATATTTTTCTAAATCGATAAAATTAGGAACAACATTAATGTCATTCTTTATATCAAATAATCGTAATGTGTCCTTTTTTAAACTTGAAGAAACTGCTGTAACCGCATCTGATTTATTAATACTGAACGTTACTGCTGGTTTGTAAAATGGATGACTTCCAACTAGCGTAATATCTGTACCATGAAGCGTTGTTACAATAGGTACATAAATATCTTCTTCAATTAGCATTTTCTTAGCCATATATGCAGCATAGGCATGCGGAATAGCATAATGTACATGTAAAATTTCAATTTTATGAAGTTTTACCATGTCTACCAATTTACTTGACAATGCCAACTCATAAGGTTGATAATGAAATAATGGATATTCTGGAACATTAACCTCATGATAATGTACATTGTTACTTAACAATTCTAACCTTACTGGTTGATTATACGTAATAAAATGAATTTCATGACCGCGTTTAGAAAGTTCTAAACCTAACTCTGTCGCCACTACGCCACTTCCTCCAAATGTTGGATAACAAACAATACCTATTTTCATTTTCAAACTTTATGAGCCTGTAAAATTATAAGTATCTTTTGTTCTATTCTAAACTTTAACAACTTTTAACTTTAAGTACTATTTATTCTTTAATCGCCTCATAAATTAGGCGTTGAATTTCTGTTCTAATATTTTCTCTTAATAATAAGTTTTTTCCTGCATTCGGATAGGTCCTATTAGCTAAAAATACATACACAATTTCCTCTTCTGGGTCTGCCCAAGCGTAGGTTCCTGTAAAACCAGAATGCCCAAAACTAGTCATAGATATGCAACCACATGTTGGTCCTTCATCTCCTAATTGCGGTTTATCAAAACCAATACCTCTCCTATTATTTTTTTCGCAATAGTAGCATGTATTAAATTTATCTATAGTTTCAGGTTTTAGGTAACGCTTGCCACCGTAAAACCCTTTTTGTAAATACATTTGCATGATTTTAGCAACATCGTTTGCATTACTAAAAACACCAGCATGCCCTCCTACTCCATTCTGCATTGCTGCTCCCATGTCATGTACATAACCTTGTACTTTCCCATATCTATAGTAGGTGTCTACTTCTGTTGGAACAATTTTTTTATTACTAATTATCCTATAAGGATTGTACATGGTTAAACTTGCTCCTAAAGACTCATAAAAATGATCTTGGATTAACTCGTCTAAGCGTTTGTCGTAATAACCTTCTATATATTTCTTTAATATGTAATAAGGAAAGTCACTATAACGATACCTTAAGCGATCTAACAGTTTGCTATCTTTAATTATACCTTGTATAGAATCCATATAATCAGACCGTAAGTATAAATTTCTAGACACTTCTATATTAAAAGCTTTACTTTTTATTTTTCTATAATATTTGGGGCTAGGTTGCTTGGTTACAGTATCTAAAGTATGATAATAAAAAGGTTCCCATGGACGTAATCTAGCATAATGAGACAGCATATTTTTTATAGTAATATTCGCTTTATTTGACTCTTTATAATCTGGTAAAATTTTAGATAATTTATCATCTAATGAAACCGCGCCTTGCTCTTCCATTTCCATTAAAAGCGGTAGTGTAGCTAATATTTTTGTTAATGATGCTACATCATAGATATCATTATACTTAACTTTTGTTTTTCCTTCATAAGTATGTTTACCAAAGTTTTTATTATAAATTACTTTACCTTTTCTAGCTACCAAAAGTTGTATTCCTGGTGTCATCTTAGAATTCACAGCATGTTGCGCTAAAGAATCTATACGGTTTAGCTTTTTCGAATTCATACCAACACGCTCTGGAACCGTATAACCTAAACGTTTAATGGCGTTATTAAAAACCCCATCTCCAGCCATAAAATTATTACCCACTGATACTGGTAAACAACCTTTAGAAGGTATTGCTCCAAAAATAAGTTGAGCAGATTTTTCTTGTGCTATTTTACTATTTTGATAGCTTACTACAACTCCTTCAATATTCTCAACCGTTTTTAGATTTAATAGTGCATAAGGCTTAACAAATACATCTAAAATCACAGTATGTGTTCTAGCAATTTCATATAGCCAAACTAACTCTTGATTTTTAAAATCTGAGCTTTTCCAAGGGTTTTCATTTGAACGATGAAAACCAACTACAACAGTATTATAAGCTTCCAGCTTTTTAAGTAAAACATCTAAATTATCTGCTTTAACCTCATGAACTTTCCCATATTTCTGTAATTCTTTAAAAAAGGTATTACCACTATCATCACCCATTTTAACATAGGCTATTGTTTTTGTTTCTAATTGCCTAATTGGTAATATCTCACTCTTATTTTTAACTACAGTAATAGCATTTTCAAGCAATTCTTCATATAAAATATCATCTTTAGGTCTATTTAAATCTTTTGATAAGTTATGTAACCCAATAGGCTCGTAATTATGTAACCCAACTTTATATTTTGCTTGAAGAATCTTTTTTACAGAATGTTCTAAACGCTCTTCTGTAATATCACCTTCATTATAAGCTTCAATAATTTTAGAAATACCTTTTGAAACATCTTCAGACATAAGCATAACGTCATTCCCTGCTTCAAATGCTGCTAAATCAATATCTCCAACTTCTTTAAAATCTGCAGCACCTTTCATTGTAAGAGCATCTGTAAAAATGAGTCCTTGAAACCCTAATTCTTCTTTTAAAATATCTGTTACAATATGTTTTGACAATGAAGAGGGATATCCTGAAGGTTCTAAGCTAGGTACATTTAAATGAGCAACCATAACACTGGCAAGGCCTTCTTTTATTAGTTTTTTATATGGATAGAGTTCTATTGAATCTATTCTTTTTTCTGAAAAATTTATAGTTGGTAAAGTTTCATGAGAATCTGAATCTGTATCACCATGACCAGGAAAGTGTTTTGCATTAGCCAAAACACCAGCATCTTGCATACCTTTCATAAATGCAGAAGCTTTATTAGTCACATTATCCATGTCTTCACCAAAAGAACGATTTCCAATAATTGGGTTTTTTGGATTAGTATTAATATCTACAACTGGTGCAAAATTAAAATGAACTCCCAATCGTTTACAATGCTCTCCTATTTGCCTGCCTGTTTGCTCTATTAATTTATCATTTTTAATCGCCCCAAGTGTCATGTTCCATGGGAAAGCATAGGTAGAATCTAAGCGCATACTTAGTCCCCATTCTGCATCCATACCAATTAACATGGGTAATTTTGAAAATGCTTGTAATTCATTATTTAATAGTGCTTGTCTATTTGGACCACCGATAGAATAAATAAGACCACCTATGTGATTGTCCTTAATTAAATTAACAACTTTATTTTTTGTAGCAGTATCTTGATTGGACATAACTTGAACCATGAACAACTGCCCTACTTTTTCTTTAAGAGACATGGATAAATAAATACTATCTACCCATTTTTTCTGAGATTCATAATCGTCAGTAATTAACGGATTACTAGATATTTGAGCATCTATAGATATTATATAAAAAAAGGATAATAAACTTATAACGATTGGACGCATAAAAAAGAATTAATTAAGAATTACATTAAGTAACACTAATAATCATGCCAAAATAAGAATTTTATGAGTAAGATGAAAAGACTTTAGGATAGATTTATAAAAGAAATCCTCTAAAAAAAATAATTATTTTTAGAGGATTTTTCCGAATTCTAATTATTTAATCCATTACAAATTTAAATCCTGCCGAAAATATATTAACACTTAAACCTATGTTACGCTTGTAGTTATTATATTTCAAATCTATACTTTTTAAACCTAATTTCCAGATATGGAATTTGCTAAAATGCCAGTATAACCATATTGATTAGCATTAAACTTAGACAAATCATAATCTGATGTATAAAAATCGCTTGTTGAAATGTTCTGCTCGTAAGGAGCAAAATAATCTGCAGCAGTTTGATTAGAATAACGATATGATGGATAAAGCGCAAACTTATCAGATCCTTTTATTAGCAATTCAATATTCGCCGTATCAGAATTAATTCCCCAATCATCATAATAACATCTATAATATGTTCTTAATGTAACCACTTCATTTATATAATGATTATAACGAAAACCTATAGGTATTTTTAATCTACCATCTGGTAAACGCTCTATATCATCTGCTAATTGAAATACATCTTTATTTGATGATGATGATGATGATGATGATGATGATGATGATGATGATGATCATGATGTATACTTGAAGCATTACCTATATAATAATTATCAACGTCTCCCAAATAAACACGTTTCATAGGACTTCCTAACCAACCATAAGTAATGCGAAAAGAAACTTACTGGGTAATTATCACAAAATAAAAGGAAAGTATCTTAAATTATACCTCAATGAATTTGTATATAAATTAAACCGAAGATACTTTGAAGATAAACTCTTTGATAGACTTGTAATAGCAAATATTACTGGATTATGTGTGAAAACGGATATTCAA
>CALKXS010000057.1 GCA_938003745.1 uncultured Algibacter sp. | reverse complement strand
AAAAAGCGCAAGAAGAATACAAACAACGCTGGCAAATTGAAATGTGTTTTAAAGCAATGAAATCTAGTGGTTTTAATATTGAAAAAACACATTTACAAGATATCGAAAGAATAGAAAAATTGATCTTACTGGTAATGATTGCTTTTGTTTGGTGCTATAAAATTGGAATATACTTGCATCAAATCAATCCTATTACAATCAAAAAACATAGCAAAAAAGCCAAAAGTATCTTTAAACATAGACTCTCTTTTACAGCTAGTGTTTTGCTAAAATCTGAAAATCAAAATGATACTAATATATTTCAGCTTTTGTCATGTACTTAGCTAATTTAATTATATTTAAAAAAAGCTATAGTCTAGTTTTGTTTTTAGCTTTAAATAATTTCACTTTTTTTATCCCATTTTTATCTAAATCTTGCTTTTTTAAAAAATAATAAGCATTTCTTGAAACTAGAAAGCTATTATTATCTAATAATTTCAAAACGTTATTATTGACTTGTAATGATTTTGAATTCTTACTATGAAACAACTTCAATATTAAATCTATATTTTGATAACTTTCTAACTGTAGCAAACTAGAACTAAAATTATCTAAAAAGAATTGAGACAAGGGTTGTTTAGTTTTTAATAACGCATTTAAAAGGGTTAATTTTTGTTCTTTATCATAAATTTTAAAAAGTTTGTTAATTGCTTTATAATAATCTTCAACCTTTATATTTTCTATATACAACATTGTTAATTGAATTTCCTCTTTTGAGTTAAAAGGCATTTTTAAAACTTGTTCTATACTTTCACGTTCAAACCATTTATTTAGAATAGACTGCTCCAGAGCAAAGACTCTATATTTTACATCTGAGACAACTAGAAGCTCTCTCATATCCTCTTTATTATATTTTTTTGCTGAAATACTTCGAATATAAGAAATGACATCTCCATTTACCCAGTGCCAAAGCGTATAACAAGTCCAAACCGCTCCCTCTACTATAGCATTTTTATTAATAACTACGGTTGCTCCAGAATAAGCATCTGCTGCATTAGCATGAGAATCATTAACCAATTCATCTTTATAAAAATTTTGGAGAGGAGAGTTAACATCTCTCAAAATACCATTGAGTTTCTGGTAATCATCATCTGTAAACGGTATTCCATCATTCTTTTCTAAAACAGCATTATTTTGTATTTCTAATTTTGAAAACTGACCTAATTCATCCCAAAATACTCTTACAACATCGACTCTACATTCTTTGGAGCCACACACTACAGATTCTACATCCATATAAAAACATAGTTCTTCGGTTTCATCACTAACCTCAATTAGAGTATATTCTAAACTTTCAGAATCACTAATACCTGGATGCATAACATTAACCTTATGCTCTATTATTTTAGAAATAAACATTTCGAATATAGAACTATTTAACTCTATTAAAGAAATAGAGCCAAATAATAAAAGCGATATAAGTTTTAGGGTTAAATTCACGATTCGTAACAACGCACTTCAAATAACTTAGCATTTGGATGTCCGTAAGTTTCTTTTAAATTAATTCTAAGCGCCGTTACTCTTTCTTTATTAAAGTTAAACTTTATTAAGCGTGTTATGTTACTGATTCTTTCTCCAACTTTTTTCCATGTCCCATTTACTCTAACTTCTATATCCAAAACTTTCATAAGTTCTGGAGGAACTGTATCAATAAACGTTTTTCTTTGATGATCTGATAAAGGTTGCTTTCGCATGGTTATATTTTTATGCAAATTAGTATCGCATTTAATTTCAACTTGAGATAGATTAATTGGATTTTCCCATTCCATTTGAAGTTGGGCATTTAATCCATCAGACTGCCAATGATTTATTTCTCCATCAATATCTCTTGACTTACCGTTAATCATATTTCTTACATCTCCAGATTTTGTTGAAGAACCAAATATTTGACTTGCTTTTTTTGCTAAGTTTCTTGAATCGTTTTCTACAACTTTAGGAATATAAACATCATCACGTATTAATTGCTGTTGCAATTCTTCTATATGATTTTTAGCAACCTCTCTTGGTGTTATTCCCTTTTTAATACAAATGGTAGCTGCAGTACCAACAGCTTGTCCCATTAACGCACATGTTCCTTGTATTCTTGTTGAGGACAACGCAATATGAGTTAAACTAGCATTACGACCAGCAAACATTAAATTAGATATATTTTTAGAATATAAACTTCTAAAAGGAACTTGATATACTGTTTTAAATTTTTGATGAAAGAAACTTGGTTCATTAGATAAATCTTCTATCCCTCCCGGATTATGCTCATCTAAAGACCAACCTCCATATCCTATAGCATCTTCAAAATGCTTATGTTCTGTTAAATCTTTTTCAGACAAAACATGATCACCTATAAAACGACGAGATTCTCTACGCCCAGGGAAAGAACCAATCCAATCTATCGCAAAATTCTCGGAATCTGGAAATTTACCAGAGTTTTTAATATAATTCCAAACACCATGTGCATAGCCCATTAATTTATGTCTATTTACATCTTGAACATCTATAATATCAAAATCACTTCCTAGCTCAACCCACCAGTAGCCATCAATAAAATTATTTATTTTCCTATGCTTTGTGCTATCCCCATTATACGGTAACATGAATGATGGTGGTGTATATGGCATTGGTCTACCATAATCTCTACCTTGCATTAAAATTGAAGCTCCCATTTGCCAACCATCTGCTTCATCTGGAGCATATTTTTCATTAAACTCATCTTTTCCTTCACGTCCAGTTCTATATAAAGCACCTGCTTTCGCAGCCATTAAACCATCTCCAGAACAATCTATAAAAATATCAGCTTTAAAAATAAATTCAGTTTCGGTAGTTGATTGCCAACAACGTGCAGAAATAATTTTATCACCATCCATTTCTGCATCTATAGCAGAAGTATTTACCATAACTGTTAAATTAGGCTCACGTGTTACATAATCGTAAACCACATGATCCCACATTGGGTAAGATTGTTGTGCATTATATAATCTATTCTCTAGCAATAACTCTTCAACTATACCTGTTTCTCTTTCTGCTAAACCTGTAGACAGTCTATTTACACCATTTACAGTAACTCTTATTTCGCTTGATGCATTACCTCCCAAAACCGGACGGTCATTAACTAAAACCGTCTTAGCTCCATTTCGCGCAGATGCTACTGCTGCAGGTATTCCCGCCATACCAGCTCCAATAACAACAACATCAAATTCTTCTATCTTTTTTCTAACTGGATGTGGCACTTTTTGTCCTGTACCTAATTGGTGCCATTGGTCTTCACCTTCATTGTTATCACGAACTCCTACTCCAGCAACATCTTCTTTGACTATACCATCGCTAGATTTACATGATAATGGCAAAAACGTAGTAGCTACTGTAGCTCCTGCAACATTTCTTAAAAAATTTCTTCTTTTCATCTTGAACGGAATGTTATGTTTATATTTTTATTATTTCTTAAACCCTTTATTTTTTTTGAATATCAAGGTTTTCTTAGAAATTTCATCTGCTTTTAATACATTTTCACAACTACCTTCATACTTATTTTTATAAATCTCAACATTTTTACAGTTGATTAGATCAAACATATACGCATCTGGATATTGTTGTTTTTCAGTAAAGGTTTGTTTAATAGTATTTCCTCTTACAATTAAACCATCTAATCTATCTACCCAAATAATTCTATTATCAAAAGTTTCAATTGTATTATTTTCAAATACAATATTTCTATCGTAGGTAATAGATTGATTGAAAGACTTACCTAATCTTGGTGACACTCTAAAAACAGCATGTTCTGGTCCTCCATAAGCGCAATGCACAAAACGATTATTTCTAATTAATACGTCTTCTACATTTCCAGATTCAAACCAAGAAAATGTTTCACCTCGCAACATTATTGATGACATCATTGAAGACAAATCATTATCTTCAATTACGATTTTATTTGGTGTTTTTATTATAATATTTCTGGCTCTATGATCACGAATAATATTTCCTCGCATAGTGAAAATAGGGTTCCATGTTTTATTTTCTAAAATATCACCTTGTTTTAAATCTGATGGTAAATTTTCTTCTAACGTTAAATCAATATATTTTTCATTAATAACATCGACCTTTTTTACTCTTCCTTCTGATGCCCTTTGTGGGTTCGGATTTTTAATAAACCACACCTCGTCTCCAACTCCAGCAAAAATGAAACCCATTTGCTCATGATGTTTTAAAGCTACACGAACCCTATTTTTAGATAAAACCTTATCTACCTCTACATAAGTACCATGTACATTTGTACCATCATCATACATACCTTCAATTCGGCAATTTTCTATTAAAATATCACCTTTACAGTTTGCAAAATGTGTGGCGTCAGCTGTAGAAGAAATAACTCTATCAGACCCTTCTCGAATGTAAACTCCAGAATTTAAGATTTGAATACCATCTGTTCTTTCAAATAAAAACCCCATGCCTAAAGCGTGATGAATAATAACTTTATCAAAAAGCACATTCTTAGAATTCCTAGTTAAAAAAGCTGGCGCATATCTATCTTTTTCTCTATTTCCCTTTGAATTTAACACGGTTCCTACTCTTGGAAAATGTTTAATTCCTTTTTGATGAAGACGTAATTTGCCTCCAGATATTTTTTCAACAAAATTTAGATTTAAATGCATGTCCCATGCACCATAATCTATAGCTTTCGTTTCTTTATTATGCGTTAGTGTACTTCCTAAACTTGTGTATTTAAAATTATCAATATCTGGAAAAATTATTTTCCCTTTACTTAACTTCCAAGAAAACCCTTTTGTATATGGCTTAATATCTACATATTCTTTTTCTTTATTAACAGCAACAACATCTCCTTGAAAAGCAAAAGGAATATCCCAATCTATAGTTAAATCATTTACAGTGACATTATTACATCCTTCAAAAACAAAAGGTACAACTGTACCATGAAAAATAAATTCTGATCCTTGTCCTTTAATTTTGACAGAATTAAATCCCTCAAAATCAAAAACAATTTTTTTAAACCCATTACCATGATTTGTAACATATAAATACTTACCAATGGCATAATCACTTTTAAAAAAATAAATACCTTTTTCAAATATAAGTTCAATGTCTTTATCTTTTGCTTTTTCAATAGCTTCTCTAACTGTAGAAGTCATATCTCCTTCTGCGTGCCTTATTGTCACAATTTCTTTTGCTCCTACTGTTAATGCAATAAAGAACATTAACATATATATTGATTTTTTAATTCTAGATTTAATCATTTTATTTTTTTTAAAATTATAAATTCACTCCTGTACCTTGCATCGTATTATCATGATCCCACATAATCAACCAAGGATCTTTAGTATCTAATTGAAACTTTTTTAACTTCTTTTTCATATCATTTAAAACAGATTTAAATTCTGGATTTGTTGCTAAATTGTTTGATTCCCCTGAATCTTTATCTAAGTCAAACAATTCAAATTCGGCATGAAACATATAATCTTTAACCTTCTTTTTGCCATAATATTCAATATCGTTTCTATAGATACTTTGCCAAGTTGAAGCTGCCCACAAATCTGACGCAAAAGGATAATCTAAACGATAAGCTATATTCCAAATTAATTTATAGTTCTTATCAATTGCCACGCGCATTGGATAATACATAGTTATTTCATGAAATGTATGTGAAGCATTGATTTGATCCCATCCTTTTGGATTTTCCTCATTAATTATTGATTTGAATGATTTCCCATGAAAATCCTTTGGATTATAAGCTACTTCGGCCATTTCTAAAATAGTTGGTGTTAAATCTACCCAAGAAATTTTAGCATGGTTAATAAATCCTTTTTTTCCTTTCGTAGGATATTTAATAATGCATGGTAGTTTAATACCTGGCTCATAAACTGTAGTTTTGGCTCCAGGAAATGCCATTCCGTTATCAGAAATATAAAAAACAATGGTATTATCTAATTTCCCAGCATCTTTTAAATGCTCCATTAGTTTTCCAAAACCTTGATCTATTCTAGAAATACTTTGATAATATTGAGCTATCTCTTCCCTAGATTGTTTGTTATCTGGTAAAAAATCTGGAACTAGAACATCTTCAGGATTATAAACCACTTGATTAACATCTTTATAGCCTCCAACTTTATTTCCAAAAGTATTAGGAGCATCCCAAGCTTCTGGTTTAAACGGGTGACCTCTATGCGGATCGTCTGTACAGAAATATAAGAAGAATGGTTTTTCTGAATTTAGCACATTCTTTGAAGCATCAGCCATTTCAACGGTATTTCTTGGATCTGCTTCTAAAACTTCATCAAATAAGTATACCTTTTCTGGAGCTACATGATATTTACCAATTCTTGCCGTTAAATATCCAGCTTCTGATAATCTATTTGATAATGACTTAACGCCATCAAATGTACTAAAATGATGATAATCATGTACGTGTCCGTATGATCCTGTTGCGTGCCCGTACAAACCAGAAAGAATAACAGATCTACTAGCTGCACAACTAGCACTGGTACAATATGCATCGGTAAAACGAACACCTTCGGAAGCTAACTTATCTAAATTTGGTGTTTTAATAACAGGATTTCCATAACACCCCAGGGCATCTGTACCATGATCATCTGCAACAAATAAAATAATATTTGGAGATGATTTTACTATTTCTGTTTTAACATTTTGTTTCTCTTCACAAGAAGTAAAAAGCATTGAAGCAAAACCAATAAGTAAAAATGTTGATTTAAAAAGTAGCAAATAATCTTTCATAGAGTTTAATCTAGTTTAGATTGCAAATTTCGTTAAACACTTCCTGTTTATTGTGTCTACAAATACACTTGATGTATTCCTCAATCCATAAAGAAGTCTTATTAAGTAAAGAACAAGAAACATCTTTAAAAACTAATCAATTCTTAACAAAAACCATTGAGATTAATTCAATTTTCACTTTCCTACTTAATAGTTTACCTACTATTGGCACCATCTAGTCTTTAAGCTATCTTATTCAAAATTCATATGCTATTTTAGATTTAAAACCTGGCCCTTTAAACCTTTTCATTTGTGATTTTAATTCTGACACTATTGCTTTTTTCACTTTTATATAATCTTATTGAGTTAGTCATTTAAATTCTGTATTTTAAAGCCTTTAAAATGAATAACATGGATAATTTTGAAGGTCAAAGTATACTAAACTTTATAAAAGAACTACCCAATGATGAAGCATGTAAAGCATATTTGTCAAAAATAA
>CALKXS010000056.1 GCA_938003745.1 uncultured Algibacter sp. | reverse complement strand
ATACCTTCCTAAAGGAACTGATTTTAACATAATCAATGAAAGTATACTATCTAAAATTCAAGATAAATTAAATAATAGACCACGGAAAATTATTCGCTATAAAACTCCTAAAGAAATAATAGA
This sequence comes from uncultured Algibacter sp., assembly GCA_938003745.1. Classification (GTDB taxonomy): domain Bacteria; phylum Bacteroidota; class Bacteroidia; order Flavobacteriales; family Flavobacteriaceae; genus Postechiella. The sequence continues at coordinate 14,819 of CALKXS010000056.1, read as the reverse complement.
AAATGAACTAAAAATGGTAGCTTAGACTTAAATTAAAATTAGCAACAATTGTTGCGTTAACACATTCAATGCAGCTTAGCTTCAGCTATAAACAAAGAAAAAAAAGCAATAAAAAAAGAAGGACTAGCTACAGATGTTGAAAAAACTAAAATTAAAGAAGCTAAACAAGCTTCTTCAGCAAAAATTAAAGCTTTAATTGGTAAAGACAAGTTTAAAGCTATTAATGCTTATTGGAAAAAGAAATAAATTACCATATTAATTTAGTTAAGTTGAAAGGGAACCCATAATTGGGTTCTTTTTTTTGCTTAATTTTATTTTAAGTTTATAACTTTGAGTAAAATACATTGGGATAAGCTCACAAGTCATTAATTAAAAGCTAATTTTTATTTAGAGTTAAGCTTTGGTATCTTTAAATCTCGATTTTTGAGTAAAATAATGTTATGAAAGAACTTACGCTTACTACACCAGCCTTATTATTTTCGGCTATTTCTTTAATTATGCTTGCTTACACCAATCGCTTTTTGGCTTACGCTGCCGTTGTTAGAAGTTTACATGATAAATACATTGAGAATAAAGACACTGTTTTAATTAACCAAATTAAAAATATCAAGAAACGATTATACCTCACCCGCTCTATGCAAATGTTTGGCATTACAAGTTTACTACTATGCGTAATCACCATGTTTTTAATTTATATTGAGCAAAACACCGTTGCTATTTACACCTTTGGATTGGCTTTATTATTGCTTATTATTTCTTTAGCCCTTTTAATATTAGAAATACAAATTTCGGTAAAAGCTCTAGAACACCATATTAGTGATATTGAAAACAATTAATACACTTCCAATTATAACCAAACCACCACATTTTATGAAATACTTTGTACCGCTTTTTCTTGCCTTATTAATGACATTACTATCTTGTAAAGATGATAAAACGAATACAGCTACTATTGCAAAAGAAACTGAAACTCCAAAATGGAAAAACTTACTAGATAAAAACCTAAGTCAATGGCAACCATTTTTAGGAATACCGCATAAAATTCTAAAATTGAAGGTTATGAAACTGTAGAAAACGTAAAAATTGGCACACCTTTGGGCTTAGGAAATAGAAACAACGTATTTTCTATTATTGAAGAAAACGGAGAAAATGTTCTTAAAATTACGGGGGGAAATTTTTGGTAGCCTAATGTCCAAAAAAGATTATGAAAATTATCATTTAAAATTTCAAGTAAAATGGGGAAACAAACAATGGGAACCTTTGTTAAAAGCAAAACGAAATAACGGCATGCTTTACCATAGTATTGGAGAACCTGGAAAAGGTTTATGGAATACTTAGATGACTTGCTAGAGTTTGAAGTTGAAAACACTAATTATGGAGATTTTATTAGACTTTGGCTGGAAACGTTTTGATTCTGGTCGTTGTTTTAAAAGTAAAGATTTAGAAAATCCTTTAGCCGAATGGACGTCACTAGAGCTTGTTTGCTATAACGGTATTAATTTACATATTATTGAAGGCGAAGTAGTCATGGCCGTTTATCAACCTGAGCTTTTTGATGGCACTAAATGGATTCCTATGAACAAAAGAAAGCTACAAATACAAAGTGAAGCCGCTGAAACTTATTTTAAAAATATTGAGATTAAAAGTATTGATAAATTAGAAGACAAGTTTAAAAAATATATGAAGTAAACTACCTCGAAGCAATCTTTAGATCATTTAAATCTCGATTATCAAGTAAAAATATTGAGTTTATAGTTATATACATGAGTACTTTCGACTAAATTTGTTTATATTTTCTTATAAAGAAAAAAAATAGCTTTACAACTAAATAAGTAAATACAAATAAAAAAACATGGAAGAAAACCAAAATAAACGCATGCGCGTTGGAGAAGGACGAATTAGTGGTGCACTATCTATATTTCTTGGTTCTTTATCTGTAGCAGGAATTTTATGCTTCAAATTTCCTGAGCAATTAACAACGCCAGAGTTTCGTGAAGTTTACACAGCTTCTATGGCAGAAAATCTTTTACTTGGTGCCATTATTGCTACTTTTCTTTTTGCTCTAGTTAGTATTTTACTTCATAAAAAAAAGAACCATGCCGTTATTGGTATTGCTTTAGGCGTGCTAGCCATAGCCATTGGAGGTTTTGCTGTTGAAGGAAGAGCTGTAGAAAAAGTAAATTGGAGTATTGGGTTAGATTGGTTACTTTTAGATTTGTTTATTATGGCATTACTATTTGTGCCTATAGAACTTGCCTTTCCTAAAAACAAATTGCAATCTAAATTTCATGATGAGTGGCGAACAGACCTTATTTATTTTGGAATAAGTCATTTAGCAATTCAATTGTTTGGGATTTTAACTAAAAAACCTGCCGTTGCTTTTTTTGGCTGGATGAATTTAGAACACGTTCAAGAATGGGTTGCAAGTTTACCTTTTGTAGTCGAGTTGTTTTTGGCTTTATTTATTACCGATATTTTTCAATATTGGGCACATCGCTTTTTTCACTCACACCATTATTTATGGCGTTTTCATTCTATACACCACTCTACAGAAAACATGGATTGGCTTGCTGGTTCTCGTACGCATTTTATAGATATTTTTGTCACTAGAAGCGTCTCATATATTCCGCTTTATGTATTAGGCTTTTCTACTTTAACGTTTAACGTGTATATTATATTCATTGCCATACACGCAGTGCTTATACACTCTAACACTAGTATTAATTTTGGTTTTTTAAAGTATATTATAACCACACCACAATACCACCATTGGCATCATTGTGAAGAACCTGAACATTATGGAAATAACTTTGCCGTAGTATTTCCTTTTATAGATAAACTTTTTGGAACTTACTATTTACCAGGTAACAAATGGCCTAAAGGCACCGGATTGGTTGATGCTACTTTCCCTAAAGGTTTTGTTAGACAACTTGTTTTTCCTTTTACAAAGAACCCTTTTAAAAATGACTTATTACCAGAGGAACGAAGTAAACGGTAAACAATGTGAATTCACGCTTTTCTTGTAAGATATCTTGACTAATTTTGTTTTACGTTGGATATGAAATATTAACACGATTTCAGACTCTTAAAGGACATTAGCAAATACAATGAGTAAAACTAAGCTCCAAACCCGAACCTTTACAAACAAGTGCGTTAGTGATTGTAGTGGCATCCTTTTTAAAACTTTATATGTTTTGAATTTAACTTGGAACTAAGGTTTAATGATTGCCCTATAGCTCACTCCTTACAATGCCCTTTTAAAAAGATATAGCGAAAAGCACGACCCGCAGGGAAACGCCAAAAAGCCTATTATTCTACTCGAAACGAATGGCTTTTACTGGAGATATTTTTGTAATAATGTAAGAGGGTATTAAAAGCATAACCAGACATAGTAACAAGGTGCCCACGTTTAAGGCTACAATGTAACTTAAACTGATATAAACTGGTGCTTCGGTTACGTAATATACGCTTGGATCTAGCGGAAAGAGTTTAAAATACTTTTGTGCAAACAGCAGCCCCAAACCTATCATGTTTCCCCAGATTAAACCACGAATTATAAGATAGGATGCATTGTATAAAAATAGTTTCCGTACACTCCAATTATTGCTTCCTAGAGCTTTTAAAATCCCTATCATTTGTGTACGTTCTAAGATGAGAACTAATAATGCAGTTATCATGTTGAAACCTGCTACTAGTATCATGATACCTATGATACCGTAAATGTTTTTATCGAAAATTTTAATCCATTCAAAAATGGTTGGAAATTTGTCGGTTACTTTATAAGAGTCTATTAGCGATGGTAGTTGTTTGTGAATTTCTTCTCCTTTTTCATCTAACAGATTGTAATCGCTTATAAATACCTCGAAGTTACCTATTTGGTCTTTTTTCCAACGGCTAATACGCTGTATGTGACGCATATCTCCAATAATATATGTGGCATCAAAATCTTGAAAACCAGAATTATAAATACCAACAACGTTGTATGTTATAATGTTTGGCAGTCTTTCTGGATCGTCTTTAGCAAAAAACATTTGAAAGGTGTCGCTTAATTTAAACCCCAATCTATCTGCTATATATTGTGAAATGATAACGTCTTCGTTTCTCTTATCTGTATAATTTGGAAGATGTCCTTCTACTAAAAACTCTTTAAAATAATCCCATTTATACTCTGCGCCTACGCCTTTTAAAACAACGCCTTCAAAATCGGTTTCGGTACGTATTACTCCAAATTTGGTAATCACACCTTGTATATGCGCTACGCCTTCTACGTTTTTAAATTCTGGATAAAAATCTTGTTTTGTAGATATGGGAACAACACTTTCTTGCGAGTTATTACTATCATAATTTACAATAGACACATGACCATTAAAGGCTACCACTTTATCGCGTATTTTTTGTTGTAAACCAATTCCTGTTGCTATAGCAATCATCATCACAATAATACCAATAGCAATTGCAGCGATACCAATTTTTATTATTGGTGCTGATATGCTACTTTTATACGCTTTACTACTATTAATGCGTTTTGCTATAAAATACTCGTAATTCAAACTTTACTTATGCGATTTAATGTTTTCAAAAATACAGTTTTATTATTTGTTTTAGTCATGATTTCTTGTGCAAACTTGTCGAAGAATGAAGACCAAAGAAAAGTGACAGAAAACGAAAACACTGTTAATAATCATGATGGGATTCTGAAACGAGTTCAGAATAACGCAAAGGTCATTGTTGGAGCTAATCAAACAGAAGCGTATTTACCACTTTTAAAAGGGAAGCGCGTTGGTATTGTGGCCAACCAAACTAGTGTTATATTTTTAGATAAAAGGAAAAAGGAAAAAGAAATAAGTTATACCCACTTGGTAGATTCTTTAAAAGCTTTAGACATTGATATAAAAAAAGTGTTTTCGCCAGAACATGGTTTTCGTGGTAATGCAGATGCTGGTGAAAAGGTGAAAGATGGTGTTGATACGAAAACAGGATTACCCATATTTTCTCTTCATGGAAAACACAAAAAACCTTCGACAAAACAACTTGAAAATTTAGATGTTGTTATTTTTGATATTCAAGATGTTGGCGCTCGTTTTTATACTTATATTTCTACACTGCATTATGTTATGGAGGCTTGCGCAGAATCTGGAGTTTCTGTGTTAATTTTTGACAGACCTAACCCAAACGGACATTATATTGATGGTCCTACTATGGAAATTAAAAATAAAAGTTTTTTAGGCATGCATCCTATACCATTGGTTCACGGTATGACTATTGGTGAATACGCGCAAATGATTAACGGTGAGACATGGCTAGCAAATAATTTGCAATGTAATATTACAGTTATTCCTGTTAAAAATTATAGCCATGATACCTTTTATAGTTTACCTATTAGGCCTTCACCAAATTTACCTAATGATCAATCTATTAAATTATATCCTAGTCTTGGGCTTTTTGAAGGCACCAATATAAATGCCGGTCGTGGTACTGAATTTCAGTTTCAACGTTATGGCGCTCCTTTTTTAGATAAAGACATTTTACAATTCAGTTATACACCTATTCCCAATTTTGGTGCTAAATATCCAAAGCATAAAAACGTTGTTTGCTATGGTAGAGATTTAAAAAATGAAGAATTACATGGTATGATGACACTAAAATGGGTTATTAACGCTTATAAGAATTCGACTGATAAATCGTTATTTTTCAATACTAGTAATTTCACTAAGCATGCTGGAACTGATATATTACAAAAGCAAATTGAAGCTGGCTTAAGTGAAATTGATATTAAAGCGACATGGCAAGATGATTTGGAAGCTTTTAAGAAGACTCGTAGTAAGTACTTGATTTATGATTAATATTAGGTCGTAATCTATAATGATTGTTGCTTTTTACCATATTTATTATTTATCCATTGTCTTGTTGGTATTTCAATAAACCTAAACGAAAGCCAACCTACAAAACAAGTTACCAATAGAAAACCTAATAAAAGTAACTCTATAGGATATGCTTCTTTAATTGGTTTTAATAATTTATGAACACGGAATGTTTCTATACTTGTTGACTTTAATAAAAAATAAAGCTTTATTAAATGAATAATAATCATGTGCCAGATATAAATTGAAAAGGACCACTTTCCTAGTTTTTCAAAAACTTTCCAAGAATAAAAAATATCTATAGAAAAACTACCATACGCAGATGATAAAATAAAAATGGTAAACAAAAACACCGTAAATGTATCATACCATCCAAAATACATAGAACAAATTATAAGAATAGCCAATACAAATAATGCCCATCCATCTCCTAGCGTGTTCTTAAATTTAGACTTGACAAATAACTGCCAAACACTCATGTCAGCTATAAAACCTATTATACCTCTCAAAGTTCCAAAATACCAGTTTACATCCAATGTTCTTTTATTAGGCTTTAATGGGTGCTGCATAAAAGGTTCTAAACTAGATAAACAAAACTCTATTGCAAACCATCCCAATATGGCTACTATAAAACCAACTATCCATTTTTTATATCCTAGTTTTTTAAAAATCACAAAAAGAAATGGAAAAAGAATGTAAGCCCACCACTCTGCGCTTAAACTCCAAGCTGGAGCATTCCAAGTATCAAAATTGTATATTCCAACAGTTTGCAAAAAAGTTAACTGTATTGGTATAGCATCTAACCTGTATAAATGTTGATGTGTTGGTGGTAATACATCAAACTTATTAAAACAAATAATAGTTATAAAAATTAAGAGTTCGGCACACAATGTAAAAACATGTAATGGATAAATTCTAGCCAACCTAGAAATTAAAAACTCTTTGTAGTTTATTTTAAAAATGACTTGATTAAAAGTAGATTCATATACGTAACACATAATGAATCCGCTTAAAATAAAGAACATATCTACCATTAAATAAAACTTATCTATTAAAGACACTATGTCATTAAAAGCTACTGGACCTAGAAAAAAATGAAAATGTAAAACAGCCACCAAAATAGCGGCAATTCCTCTTAAGGCATTCAAGTTATGTAAATATGATTTTTTCCTAATCTAAATATTTCACATTCAAGGTAGTCTTGAGAAATATGAAGATGTGAAACAAATGTTTTTTATCCTATAACTTTATTATATAAAAACCATACGTGCTATAAAAAATGCTAAATGAAATATTTTTAAAAACTACAAATCTCATTTAAGAAATGTCTCTAGGCCTTTTATATTTTTGGAATGGTTGCTTTAGTAACTCTTTAGTACTTCCGTTTGCTTTTTCATCTGGAAAGACATCTACGCCATAAATTATTTTGTCTCGTTCTAATTCCATATAAGTTCCTAACAGTCTATCTTAAACCAAAAAAATATCACCATAATTAAAATCTGTATATGGTAGCATATAGTGGTGGTGTACTTTATGCATATCTAGAGATACTAAAAAAGAACTTAGTCTTTTATCAACTTTTTTTGGTAGTTTAATATTTGCATGACTAAATTGAGTTGCAATTAAAGACATAGATTGATACAACATAACAATACCCATAGGCCCACCAATTACCACAACACCTAACAAAGTAAAGCTAAAACGAATAACACTCTTTAAAGGATAATGTCTGTTTGCTGTGGTTGTATCTACACTATAATCAGAATGATGTACCAAATGAACCATCCATAATGGTGCTACTTTATGCTCTACCAAATGTGGTAAATAGGCTCCGAAAAAATCCATAAAAACGCACCCAAAACAATGTACAACCATAATGGCATTTCGGGTAACCAATTAAGAAGTCCGAATTCATTTTCCATCACCCAGTCTGCAGAATTGAGTAATAAAAATGCTAATATAAAATTGATTACAATGGTTCTTATTGTAAAAAATATATTTGGAATTGCATGTTGCCATTTTTTATATTTGAATTTAAATAATGGTACTGCACTCTCTAAAAGCCAGAAAAATGTTAAACCACCAACTACCATCATAACACGATGCGAAGAGGGAATATTTTAAAAGGGTTTCCAATAGTCAATGTTTTGATTTAAATATAATGAATAAAAATTATATCTATATTATTGGCCTAAGACTGGAAAATAATTGAGTACTGACTAAACCTTAATATTTCTCTTCATAGCTTCAACAATATTAAAAGCAGCAGGACATACAGCTACATTTTTTAATGTAAGATTTGATATTTGCTGAAACTTTTTTCTATTGGTATGTGGAAATTCTCTACATGCTTTTGGTCTAACATCATAAATGGAACAATAATTATCTCCTCCTAAAAATGTACATGGTACACTTTGCAATACATAATCGTTATCTTCATCTACACGCAAATATTGACTAATAAATTGCTGTGTTTTCATTCTAAAATGTTTCGCAATTCGATCTACATCCTTATCTGTAAACAAAGGACCTGTAGTTTTACAACAATTGGCGCACTCCAAACAATCTGTTTTTTCAAACTCACTCTCATGCAAGTCTTCCATGATATAATCTAGTTTTTTGGGTGGTTTCTTTTTTAGCTTCGCGAAGAATTTTTTATTCTCGTTATGCTTATCTTTGGCCTCCTTTGGAAGATTATTTATAATGTCTTGCATGATGCAAAAATACCATTTTTAGTTATTATGCAGAAAGCATGATTGAAGTAATATTTATCATTTAAATTAACCATTAAACAAATTGCTATGGCTTAAAAAGTCTCGCAATGACTCAGTAAATGAAAGACCTTTTTGGACAAGCCTTATTAGATTATCAAAACGAAAAATATACAGAAGACATAATTACATCTACAAGTATATCGGACGAGGATGCATTACCTATTCCCTATTTGTTTCGTGATTTTAAAGACATGCCAAAACTTGAAAAAAGGGCTTTGAAACTTACAAAAGGCTCTGTGCTTGATGTTGGTTGTGGTTCTGGAAGTCATAGTTTACACCTTCAAAAAAAAGGTTTTACGGTTAAAGCTATTGATATTTCTAAAGGCGCTATTGAAGTTGCTAAAAAACGTGGTGTTTTACATGCTGAAGAAAAAGAGCTTTTAGCAGAAACCGAAACTTTTGATACGGTTCTTTTACTTATGAATGGCACTGGAATATTTCAAGAACTTACCCAACTTACTAATTATTTAAAGCATTTAAAAAATCTGTTAAATACTAACGGACAAATATTAATTGATTCTTCGGATATAAAATACATGTACGAAGATGAAGATGGTGGTTATTGGATGGATACCAATGCCACGTATTACGGTGAGCTTGATTATTTTTTATCTTATAAAGGTAAAAAGGAAGATGTTATGAAATGGTTGTATTTAGATTTTAACACACTAAATATGGCATGTGAATCTTTAGGTTTAAAATGTGAGTTGATTTTGGAGGGCGAGCATTTTGATTATTTAGCGAGATTGAGTTAGCATTTTTTGTTATTCCTGCACAGGTAGGAATCTTTTTTGAAGAGTTTTTTTCTAGTTGCAATAAATAATTCGACAAATAGACTATACTTAGTTAGCATATTGCATTAATTTAGGATTCAAAAACGAAAACCATCAATAAAATTAACACTACTATGATTGCGTTAAGGATTGAGGCATTTGTTGGAGCTACTCGCAGAGAGCGACTGCCGAAAGCCTGACCCCTTTTCGGGGTAACGCTCAAATATTAATAAACTAGTTAATCTTCAAAAAAAACCTCTTTCATCTGGACCATAAGTATCATCATCAATGTCAAATAGACCTCTATTAAAATAAAGAAAAACGACAATTAGAACAAAAACAGCCAAAGAAACAATCACATACATATCTAGAAGTCAAACTTATAAGTAGCTCCCGCTAAAAACTGAATGCTTTGCACTGGGAAATTCTGCCAACGTTGGTAACCATTATTAGCTATATTATTTACTTTAAAAAATGCAGAAATTTGGTCTGTTATATGATAGCCTACATGTGCATTGGCGTCAAAATAACTATCTAAAGTTACTGTGAATGGTGAGGCTAGAGTAAGGCCATCATTTAAAAAGAACTGATCTTTACGCTCTCCTGTGTAAAACAGGTTAGCTCCTGCAAACCAGTTTTCGTCTATTTGATAATCTAAAAACACAGATGCTTTTATGTCTGGTAAATTCCAAGCTTCGGCTTGATCATCTGCAGAATAACTAAAGTATTCTGCTTTTAATCCTAATTTAAAGTTTCTATTAACATCTACATTTATTTCTCCTGCAAAACCAAAGGTATTTATATTATCATATACTATTCCAAAAGAGTTACCGTACATGTAGTTTTCTATGCCTAATGTTATTTCGTTATTTCTAAAAAGTGCTTTGTTTCTTTCGGCCACATAACTACCGCTTACATTATAACTCATATTGCTAGATAGTTTTCCTTTTAAACCCACATAGGCATTGTATTGCTTATCTGTTGGTGTGATAAATAAGGTTGGTGATACAAAGTTATTTTCATTTGCAAAACCATGGTAAGAATTCTGAATTAAATCGCCCGTAATACCACCATAAGCAATCAAAACATCATTTACCAACCTATATGTTGCCGTTACATTTGGATAGATATAAATTTTACTTTCCTTTGCTTCTGTATCATTTAAATAATAAGCAGACACCCCAAGGTTAACGGTTAAATCATCTTGCTTCATTTGATAGGTTGGACTTATTCCTAATTGAAAATTTCCGTAGTTTAACTCTGTGTTTGTAAAATAGTTTCTATCAAAAGTTCCTCCTAAATAATCAAACTTAATCTCGGTTGAGATTTCTTCTCTATTAATAGGAACATCTACCGTTGCTTTTACTGTAAATCTATTTTCTCCAGAGCCTTGGTTGTCTCCAAAACGTCTAAAAAAGATACTACCGGAGTTAATGTATGTGTCTTCAAAAGAAATATCGCCACCAAAATGCGCATCAAAAAACGCATGATCTACCTCTATATTATCTGCGCTTGCTTGTGCTATTTGAGATTGAGGCACACCATACCAATTATACATTTGGTGTTGAAAACCTGCTTCTACATTCCAAGAAAGATCGCGCAACCGTGTTGAATAATTAACATTGATTTCTGAGTTTGAAAATTTATCATCAAACACCAAGTTTTCAATACCGCCTGCTGATGAATGATGACTAACATAACCACCAACACTTTCATTACGGCTTATGGCATGATTTAAATATACTTCTCCTAAAATTGTGGTATATGTACCCACGCCTAAAGTAGCATAATTATCAAATAACTTTAGTGGTTTTACTTTTTCTACAACCTCTGCTTTTCCTTTTGCCGGCGTGAATGTTGATGCTACTGGGAATGAGAAGATATTGTATTTAATTTCCTTTTTAGACTCTGTTACTTCATCTCCCAAAACTGGTACTTCTTTGACCTTAAAAGCATCTGATATTGATGGTGTATAGGGTTTAACAACATCAATCACCCCTGTTTTAATGGTATCTTTTTCCTTTTCTTGCGAAAAAGAAAATGTAACACTTAAAGTAATAATTAGAATTAATATATTTTTCATGTGCTTACGCATAGTTCTTAATTTGCGATTCTTGATTGACAACTCTTAATTTTCTTCTGGCAAAATAGAAGCATTTGTTTTAGATTCTTCCTTCTTAATTTTACTTAACTCAGCTTTTGCTTCTTCAACAACTTCATCAAACTCCTTGAAGTTTTCTATAACACTTTCTAAAATGTAAGTGGCTTGAAAGGCATCATCTAAGCCATAAAAATTCTTAGCCATAAGCACCAAGCCTTTTGCACTGTAATACTTATAACCTGAATAGTCTTTTGCTAATTTTTGAACAGATTTATTTGAAGCTTCATGTTTACCCGCTTTGTTTTTAAAATATGCGTTATAGTATAAAGCTTCTGCCGCTGTTTCTCCTGTTGCTACTTTCTCTACTTTAGCATAGGCATCTTTAGCTTTACCTTCATCTCCTGTTTTAATAGCAGAACGGGCAATTATAATATATGCGTCACTTTTAATTTTATTATCAATTTTAGAGCTTGCTAATACTTTTTCGGCATATGCAACAGCATCATCATAGTGATCTAATTGATAATGCGCTTTCATTAAATTAGATTGAGCAAAAATGACATTTTGTGGATAATTAGCTTCTTCTTCTAATCTCATTAGAACAGGCATGGCCTCATTCCAGCTTTTACTTTCTAGGTAAAACTGAGATAAGCGTGATAATGCTTCTTCTGTAAATTCACTTTGCGATGCATCAATTACATATTTATAATGTGGTGCAGCATTTGCCGTTAAATCTTTTTTGTAATATAACTGTGCTACATAAAAATGTGTTTGTAATACATGTAATCCCTTTGAGAACTGATTTAAATAACCGTTAAATTGCTTAATGGCCTTATCTGTATTATTATCTAAATACTGTTTTTCTGCAGCTTCATAGGTAGCGTTATCCAAGTCTGAATCTGTTACATCTACATAATCTAATGTTTTTACCCATTTTGCATACTCATCAACTTGTCCTAAATCAATATAAATTAAACGTGCCGTAGCTACAGACTGGACAGCTTCAGGTGTTCCTGGATAGTCTCTTGCTATAGTCTTAAATTTACTCAAAGCTTGTTGATTTTCACTTCCGTTATAATAAACCAAACCTTGACGTAATAATACTTTTGGCACAAAAGAACTCATTCTATATTCTGAAGCTAAACGATTATATATATCCATTGCCTTGTTTGTTTGGTTTGCTTTCACATAAGCATTTCCTAAAGCATACATAGCATCATCACGTAATTTAGATTTTGGGTATTCTTTAATAAATCGATTTAATTCTGATATCTTTTTAGAAGACTGACCAAGATAACCAACACTTAATGCTTTTTGAAAAAACGCGTAATCTGAATCTATTTCATTTAATTTGATTGCTTTCTCGTATGCACTTATAGCATTCTTATATTCACTAGATACAAAATGACCATCACCTAAACGTAAATACGCATCATTTAACCTCACCTTATCTTCTGTTCTATTTGATATAAACTGATTAAAATGTTTTGAAGATTTTGAGTAATTCTTTTGTTTAAAATAGGTATAAGCTAAATTGTAATCTATATTTTGATATTCTGGCGTTGATAATGATTCTGTTTGTTGATTGAATTGTTTTAACTCAATTAAAGCATCATCATAATTTGTTAAATTATAATCGGCTTCAGCTTTCCAAAAGGTGGCTCTAGACGTATAAATATTATCGTGTGCTTCTTTTAAAGACTGACTAAAAAGGTTTAAAGCCTCTGTATATTTACTTTCATTATATAGTTCTAACCCCCTATAAAAGGTTACTTTTTGATATGCTTTTTTATTTTCAAAACTCTTTTTCCCCTCTAATAACTTGAGGGCTTCTTTATAATTTTTTGATGTGATATAAGAATCTATTAAGAGTGTTTCAATTTCTTCCTTATAACTAGTCTTTGGATATTTTTTTAAATATGCAGCTAAAACTTGTGGCGCTGATTGATACGGGTTACCAATTTCATAACTTATTTTAGCATAGTTTAGCCAAGCATCTTCTTGAATTTTCAAATCATAATTCATTTGAGACGCATTTCTAAACGCATTTAATGCTTCTTGCTTTTTATTCAAATTAATATAACTCTCACCTAAATGGTAATATGCATTTTGGGCTGTTGCATTTTTACCGCCAACTATTTTATTAAACTCTGAAATTGCTTTTCCAAAATTTCTTTGCTTATAATACGCATATCCTAATTGGTAAAAATCAATATTGTTCCATTTTCCTTTTTTTCCTTTGTATTCGGTTAAATAAGGAATTGCCTCTTCGTATTTTTTTAAATTGAAATAACTTTCTCCTATAATTTTTGAAAGCTCTGATACTTCACTATTATCACTAATTTCTAATCTTTCTTTGGCTAGTTCTATAGCTTTTTCAAACTTTCCTAGTTTAAAATGTAAATCGGCTTGATAATATGATAGCTTTTCTTTGTAGCGTTCTTGATCGTTTACTTGCTCGAAATATTCATTTGCTTTATCATAATCATCTCCTTCATAAGCCATAAAACCTATATAATATTTAGCTTGAGAACCGTACTCTTTAGAGTTTTCAACTTTAGCCAAATATTTCTTCGCTTCCTTAAATTGTTTAGTTACAAAAGCTGTATACCCATTATTAAAGTAAAACTTCTCTTTTTCTTTTTGACCAAGTGCGTTTTCATCTACTTTATTATACCATTTTCTGGCATAAGAATATTTTCCGTTGGTAAAATAATAATCGGCTACATCTACAAAAGCCGTATTTCGTTTTGTACTAGTTGGATACTCTTTTACAAAATCTTCTACAAGTCCATCTGCGTTCAATTGATTTAAACGTACAGCACAATTGGCAATATAATATGCACAGTCTGATTGTAAAATTTCTTTACTTGCTGTTTTCTTTAGGGTATTAAATAAAGATTGAGAAGCTCTGTATTGTTGATTATTGTATAGCGACAATGCTTTTTTATAATCAACTAAATCACTTCTATAAGTTGCAGATTGTTGCGCTATTACTTGGAAACTAAAACCTATAGCCACCAAAAAGAAAATACTGATTTTCTTAGTCATTAACGATTCGTTTTTTAATTTAAAACCAAAGATAATTTAATCTAAAATATTATAACGTAATAATCGTACTATAATTATAAACGGAGTTATGAAATGTTAAAATTGAGTATTATTCTTTTTGAATATCCGTTTTCACTCATAATCCAGTAATATTTGCTATTACAAGTCTATCAAAGAGTTTATCTTCAAAGTATCTTCGGTTTAATTTATATACAAATTCATTGAGGTATAATTGAAGATACTTTCCTTTTATTTTGTG
>CALKXS010000055.1 GCA_938003745.1 uncultured Algibacter sp. | reverse complement strand
AAAATAAAAGGAAAGTATCTTCAATTATACCTCAATGAATTTGTATATAAATTAAACCGAAGATACTTTGAAGATAAACTCTTTGATAGACTTGTAATAGCAAATATTACTGGATTATGAGTGAAAACGGATATTCAATATTTATATTTAAAATTAGTTGAAATATGAGTAATGTATTGTTTTTTTATTTTTATAATCATGGGTTTGTGTTACATTTGTATTTACAAAATTTTCTACATTGATTTCACAAACATCTATAGATCAAGTTTTTGACACCGCCCGCGTAGAGGAGGTTATTGGCGATTTTGTTCAATTAAAAAAATCTGGAACCAATTACAAAGGCTTGAGTCCTTTCTCTGATGAGCGTTCGCCTAGTTTTATGGTGTCGCCAGTGAAGCAAATTTGGAAAGATTTTTCTACAGGAAAAGGAGGTACAGCTGTTTCTTTTTTAATGGAGCATGAACATTTTACTTATCCTGAGGCTATAAAGTATCTGGCTAAAAAATATAATATAGAAATTGAAGAAACTGTTCAGTCTGATGAGCAAAAAGAACGAGCTAGTGAACGAGAAAGTTTGTATTTAGTTAGTGAATTTGCAAATGAACATTTTCAAAGAGTTTTGCATAAAACAGATCAAGGAAAATCTATTGGTTTAAGTTATTTTAAAGAAAGAGGGTTTACTGAAGAAACCATTAAAAAGTTTGATTTAGGGTATTGTTTAAATGAATGGCAAGATTTTACAGATCAAGCTTTAAAAAAAGGATATAAGTTAGAATATCTTCAAAAAACAGGACTTACTATAGTTAAGGGAGATAAGCGTTTTGATAGGTTTAAGGGACGTGTTATGTTCCCTATAAAAAGTATGAGCGGTCGTGTTTTGGGGTATGGTGGACGTATTTTGATAGCAGACAAAAAAGCAGCAAAATATGTAAATTCACCAGAGAGCGATATATATCATAAAAGTAATGTGCTTTATGGCATTTATCATGCTAAACAGGCTATTGCTAAAGAAGATAACTGTTATTTAGTAGAAGGTTATACCGATGTTATTCAATTTCATCAAACAGGAATAACTAATGTTGTTTCGTCATCAGGAACAGCATTAACTTCAGAACAAATTAGGTTAATTAATAGATTAACCAATAATATAACTGTGCTTTTTGATGGTGATGCTGCTGGAATGAGAGCATCACTTCGTGGAATTAACCTTATCTTAGAACAAGGCATGAATGTTAGGGTGTGTACTTTTCCAGAAGGTGAAGACCCTGATAGTTTTGCTAAACAAAACACATTAGAAGAGTTATCTGAATATTTATCTAATAATGCTAAGGATTTTATTCAGTTTAAAGCGTCTATTCTTTTTGAAGAGTCTAAAAATGATCCTATAAAAAAAGCGGATACAGTAAGAGATATTGTAAATAGCATATCTAAAATTCCAGATCCTATAAAAAAAGAAATTTATGTACAGGAATGTGCGCGAATTTTGGATATAAGCGAAGAGGTCTTATTTAAAACTTTAGCGCAAATAGGAAATAAAAATGTTCAGGAAGATCCTAAAAAAGGGGGGGGGCAAAAGAAAGCTTTCCAAGTTATTAAACCGGAGCAAAAAGCCCAGAAAGTAAATGTTCAATATCTTTTAGAACGCAAAATTATTGAGATTTTATTATTATATGGAAATAAAAAAGAAGACTTTGAGGATTTGATTTTAAAAGAGAATCATAAAGGTGAATTAGTTTTAGAGCCTGTGATACAAGAGGCTAAGGTATTTGAAAAAGTATTTTTAGACCTTCAAGATGATGAGATGGAGTTTTCAAATGCTAATTTTAAAGCTATTTATTTTACTGTTATTGATGCTTTAAATCAAAATCCTGATTTTGAATTAAAAACGTTTATAAATTCAATAGATTATGATATGGGAAATGAGATATCTAATATTTTAATGGAAGATGAACGTTATAGTTTAGATGATTGGGAACGTATGGAGATTACAACAAAAGGGAAAAACGATACGGTCTCTCAACTAGTAAGCCAAACAATTTTATGCTTACGTCATCATTTGATAGTGAAAAAGGTTGATGCTTTGAATGAGGAAACGCGAAATAGCGTAAATATACAGCATAGAGGTATTTTAGAAGAAGTTATGAGTTATAAAAAATTAGATACGTTAATGTCAAGAAAGCTTGGAAGAGTAGTTGGTTAATAAATCTAAGAGAGTTGTTTGGCTTTTCTAAAGGGAAAACCCAAACAAACCATATAATTCTTGACGAATGTAAGTATGCTTGGGTTTTAAATATTTTTTTAGGTACTGTAAATTAAGGTTTTATAGATTGGTGTCCATAAGTTTAGCTTGATTGACTAAATCTACTAAGTTTGTTACTTTTAATTTTTTCATTAAACGAGCTTTATATGTACTAACAGTTTTCTCGTTAATGTTAAGTTCTTTTGATACTTCTTTGTTTTTACGACCGATAGCCAAAAGTTTTAAAACTTCAGTTTCTCTAGTTGATAATTTTTTAAAGAATGTACCGTTTTTGTTAACTCTTGTCCCGAAAGCTAACTGTTGTGTTAATTCATTACTTAAATAAATACCGCCTTCATGCACCTTGATTAAGGCATCATTAATAGTAATAATATTAACATTTTTTGAAATGTACCCATGTGCACCAGCTTTTATAGCATTTAAGCCATAAACTTCTTCTGGATGCCCACTAAACATAACAGCTTTAATGTCTGGGTAGTCGGTTTTTAAATAACGTAAAACTGTTAACCCATTAAGTTTTGGTAGATCTATTTCAGATAGAATAATATCTACAGGTTCTTTCTTAATGAATTCTAAAATGGCTTCGCCATTGTCTACACTTCCTACAATACTAATGTTTGAAGAAGTGGAAAAAAGGTGTTCCAAACCTTTTCTTACGATCGGGTGAGGATCTGCTATTAATAATTTTATCATAATTAGGATGGTTTTAAATTATCGTAGTCTAATAAAGCTAGGCTATGATTGAGAGAGTACCTAAAGCGTAAAAGTAAGAGAATTTTACGGATATTGCAAAGTTTAATTAAAATCATTAGGAATTTCGCATATAGGGATAGGTGTCATCTTATGTTTGTTAGCTGTGTTTAGACGTTTATATATCTTAAAAACTATAAGTTTTCTGCCAGAGAAGTTGTTTGCTGTTTTTCCTTCTTCATCCATCTTCATTGCCCATTCTAACTCAGGATATGATGCTCCAATTTGATCTTCGTCACTCCTCGTATCACCAAATAAACCATCACTTGGAAATGCTTTCATAATAGATTCTGGAACTTCTAAAAACTCACCAATTTTGTAAACTTCAGATTTTACTAAATCTGCTATTGGACTTAAATCTACGCCTCCATCTCCATATTTGGTGTAAAAGCCTACGCCAAAATCTTCTACTTTGTTCCCTGTACCAGCAACTAAAAGTTTATAAAGTCCAGCATAATAGTATAACGTTGTCATTCTTAATCTAGCTCTCGTATTAGCTAAAGCCATATCTACAGTTGCTTGATCTCCATCAAAAAATATCTCTGTTTTAAATTTTTCAAAAACGGGAGTTAAGTCTGTTCTTGTAGAGCTTACATTACTATATCTACTTTCTAATAAAGCCATATGTTCTTGAGCTCTTGTTACGTGACTTTGAGCTTGATGAATAGGCATTTCAATACATAAAACATTTAATCCGGTTTTAGCACATAATGTTGAGGTTACTGCTGAGTCAATGCCACCAGAAACACCAACAACAAAACCATTAAGACCTGCTTTAGTAGCATAATCTTTTAACCAATTTACAATGTGATCTACAACTTTTTCTGTTTGCATATTAAATGAATTTAAATCTAAGAATAGTACCTTTGTAAAACAAAAATAGACGAATCACTCAATTAATAAAAATTTATGCCGTTTAAGTTTTATATGAAACAAATTTTAGCCTTATTAATAGTCTTGTCTGTTGTAGTTTCTTGTAAAAAAGATTCAAGAATTGAGGAGGATATTGCCAAAATAAATTCAAATATTGAGATAGAACGGTTTGATAAGTTATTTGCTAATTCTAAAATAAACGAATTACCAAATCTTAAAAAATCTTATCCTTTTATGTTTTCTAATAAATTTGATGATGAATTTTGGATAGCTAAAAAAGAAGATACAGTTCAACAGCAATTGTATACGGAGGTTAATAAAGTGTTTTTAGATTTTAATTCAACAGAATTAGAAATAGAATCTATGGTGAATCATCTTAAATATTATTTTCCAGAATTTTTGCCTCCTAGGTTTATTACGGCAACTTCATTTGTTGATTATAGAAATAAAATAATCCTTACAGATACTATTGCTTTAATTTCTACTGATACTTATTTAGGAAGTGACCATGAATTCTATGAAAGCATTCCAAAGTATGTTAGAGCTAACTTAAGAAAAGAGCAAGTAGTTGTTGATATTACTACAAGGTATGCTGAAAAATATATTTTTCAAGAAGAAAGAAAAACGTTGCTTGATGAGATAATTTATTATGGTAAACAACTTTATTTTAAAGATTTGATAATCCCTTTTAAAACGGAAGCTGAGCGTATTAGTTATACTGAAGACCAATTGAATTGGGCAAAGGCAAATGAAAGCTACATTTGGAGGTTTTTTGTTGAAAAAGAATTGTTGTTTAGCACAGATTCTAAATTACCAAATAGATTTATTAATCCTGCTCCATTTTCTAAGTTCTATTTAGAAGAGATAGATACAGATTCTCCTGGTAGGTTAGGGCAGTATATCGGTTGGCAAATTGTAAGAGCATATATGGAGCAAAACAATGTAGCTTTAAAAGATATGTTAACTGCTACTACAGAAGAGGTATTTAATAATTCAAAGTTCAAACCACGTAAAAATAATGAGTAATAAAATCACATCTAAGATAGAATTAAATGTAGAACTTGATGAAAATAGAGTTCCCGAAAAACTAAACTGGACTGCTCAAGATGGAGGAATAACAAATGCAGATGCAAAAGCTATGATGTTATCTGTTTGGGACTCTGAAGAGCAAGAATCTTTACGTATAGATTTGTGGACAAAAGATATGCCAGTTGATGAAATGAAAGTGTTTTTTCACCAAACCTTAGTAGCTATGAGTGATACATTTAATAGAGCTACTCAAGATGAAAAAATGACGGCAACAATGAAAGATTTTTGTGATTATTTTGCAGAAAAATTAGGGATTAAAAAGTAATTATTTACTATTTGTAACGTCTTTTTTTAGATGATCTAAATAAAGGATACCATTTAAGTGATCAATTTCATGTTGAAATATTACAGAAGTGAAACCTTTTATGTTTTCAGTTTTATGTGCTCCCATATTTGTATCATATTCAATGGTAATATTCTCTGAACGACTATTTAAAGTGTCAGATCTTTTGGGGATAGATAAACAACCTTCTTTAAAAGTTTGTTTATCTTCAGAATAATTAATTATTTTTGGATTTAGGTAAACCTCAAAAGGAAAGTTTTCTTTATCAAAACATTGTACCCAAATGATGTTTTTTAGAATGCCTACTTGTGGTGCAGCAATTCCAACTCCCATTGAAGAACTGTCTCTTACTGTTGTGTAAAGCCGTTTTATAAACTTTTGTAAAATTGGGTTGTTAATGTTTGGGGTTATGTGTTGGCTTCTTTTTCTAAGTAATAAGGAGTCTTGTTTATTGGTAATTTTATAAACGCGCATTGGCGTTAATGAATCGGCATTCGTTATTAATTCAATTTCAGGTTTATAAAAATTATTTTCGATTGAGTTTTTTGTACTTGAGCACCCTAGGATTAAAAAGATTTCGCAAACAAATAGGATGTATTTTTTCATAAGAGTTATAAATACTTATTAATGGCTACCATTCATTAATTCTATTGGAATCTAATTTTACAAAAATAAAGAGTAAAATAGTAAAAGCCCAAAGTCCAGAACCTCCATAGCTAAATAGTGGGAGTGGGATTCCAATAGTAGGAATCAACCCCATAACCATACCGATATTTATTAAAAAGTGCATAAAAATGATACCCGCTACTCCATAACCATAAACTCTGCTAAATTGAGATTTCTGTAATTCGGCTAAATGTAAAATACGAAGTAGTAAAAGCACAAAAGTAATAACTACAAAAGCACTTCCTAAAAAGCCCCATTCTTCACCTACGGTACTAAAAATATAATCTGTATGTTGTTCTGGAACAAACTTACCAGTAGTTCTAGTGCCTTCCATAAACCCTTTTCCTGTAACTCCTCCAGAACTTATTGCTTTTTCAGATTCATTAAGGTTATAAGCAAATGTTTTTTTCATACGCTCTAGTTTTATGGGATCTTTTTCTAGACGCAACCATAAGTTCATCCTATCTTTTTGATGTGGAGGAATAACGCTTTTATAGAAAAAGTTAACAATAAAAGACAAGCCAATACATATGATTAATATAAAAATGGATTGTAAAATTGGTGGTCTCTTTTTATTTAAAAAGTAATATACAGTAATCGTTATAATGATAATGATAGATGCTACTACAGATCCAAATTTCAAAGATGATACCGCAATTACAATAGCGATAATACCTAGAGTTAAATAAATTTGAGGAAGACCCTCTCTATATAATACAAAGAAAAAGGCAACATACACTAGGGTGCTTCCCGTGTCATTTTGTAAAATAATAAGTAATGCAGGAATTAAAATGATTATAAAAGTCTGAATTTGATCTTTTAGATTTTTAATGTCCGTATTTAAATCACTAATATGTTTCGCTACTGCAAGAGCTGTTCCTGTTTTTGCAAACTCACTGGGTTGAATAGTCAGACCTCCAATACCGTACCAAGAGGTGGCTCCGTTTACGTTTTTTCCAAAAATGAAAAGTCCAATTAAGGAAAGTATTGATATTATGTAGATAATGCTAGAAAAACGTTCATAAAATTTAGTATCAATGGAGAGCAGTATAATGATTAAACCAAAGGTGAAAAAAATGAAAACAAGTTGTTTTCCGTAAGGTTGAGATAAATTAAAATAATTTACACTACTTCCTGAATGCGATGCAGACAAGATATTTAAATATCCAAAGCTCACTAATAAAAGAAAGAGTATAATTGTAGTCCAGTCAAACTTAAAATGTCTATTAGTTTCCCTAAGCATTAGTCTATTGATTTTGTAGTTTACTTAATCGTTCTTTTAGTTTGTAATACTCTTGTTCTTCTATAATTTGTAATTGGCTATATCTATTAATTTTTAAAGCCTCTCCTGAGTAAGGCTTGGCATATTCGTTTTTTAAACTATGTTTTAAGATCCATTCTTCCAAATCAATTCTGGTGATATGACCTTTTATATGTTTTTCTATAATCAAACTCGCAATTTTACCTGCAAATCTACTTCCCCAATAACCATTTTCTACAAATACAGCAATTGCAATTTTAGGACTGTTTTTGGGAGCGAATGCGACAAAAACGGAATGGTCTGTAAGCTGTTCTTTTTTACCATTTATCTTCATGAAATTTTCTGCAGTTCCTGTCTTTCCACAAATTTCAATATCTTTTACTTGTAGTGCGACTCCTGTTCCTTTATTGAAAACATCGTACATGCCCTGTATTACTGGTTCAAAGTGTTGTTTATCTATAGTTGTATATTTAGGTGTCGTATATTTACTGTTGATTGTGCCCCCTTCTATAGTTTTTATAATATGTGGTGTGTAGAAATAGCCTCTATTTCCTATTGCAGCAACCATATTAGCTAATTGAATTGGGGTAGTTTCAACTTCTCCTTGGCCAATAGCGTTAGATATATTAAAAGTAGAAGCCCATCTGTTTTTGCCATACCATTTATTATAAAAATCACCGTCAGGAACACGTCCTTTATTTCCGATTTTTAAATCATAACCCAAATAATTTCCTAGCCCAAAACTTTTAACATGATTACTCCATACATTCATACCGTCATATGGTTCCTCATATTTATCAATTATACGTCTATATACATTTACAAAATATGCATTACAGGATTGAGCTATACCTTCATTCATACTTAATGGACTACGATGATAATGGCAACCAGTTAATTTTTTTCGACCAAGATAATATCCCATCCGGCATTTAAATTTATCCTCAGTTGTAATTACGCTTTCCTGTAAACCTATTAATGCATTTAAAGCTTTAAACGGAGACCCAGGTGGGTATTGAGCTTTTAGACCTCTATCAAACAAAGGTTTATCAATAGTGTCTGTATATAATCTACTAAAATTTTTAGAGCGACCTCTACCAATTAAGAGGTTAGGGTTATATGATGGAGCAGAAACCATGGTTAGAATTTCTCCTGTACTAGGTTCTATAGCTATTATACCTCCTCGTTTATTTTGCATAAGAAGCTCACCATAGGCTTGTAATTTAGCATCTATTGTTATTGTGATATTTTTCCCTTGTACTGGTATTGTATCAAGCTTACCATCTTTATAAGGTCCAATATTTCTATTAAATCGGTCTTTTTGAATACGTTTTACACCTTTAATACCTCTCAATGTTTTCTCATAAGAAGCTTCTACCCCTTGCTTTCCAATTAAATCCCCCATTTTATAATACGGGTCTTTTTTTATAATTGTATTATTTACTTCTCCTATATCTCCTAAAACATTAGCGCCAATAGAGGTTTCATAATGGCGTAGAGACCTCTTTTGAACATAAAAGCCTCTATATTTTCGCATTTTTTCTTGTAAAATGGCATAATCTTCTTTTGAAAGATGGGAAACAAAAACAGAGGGCAATCGTGATGAGTATTTTTTTGCTTTTTTAAGCGTTTTAATAAACTTTTCTCTATCAATTTTTATTAATGAACAGAACTCTAAAGTGTCTAATGTTTCAACTTCTCGTGGAACAACCATGACATCATAAGAAGGTTGGTTTGATACTAAAAGTTTTCCATTTCTATCATACACAAAACCACGTTTCGGGTAATCATACACTTTTCTTATAGCATTATCATTGTCTAAATTATACTCGTTTGAAGAGTAAACCTGTAAGTAAAACAATCTTGAAATAAATAAAACACCGGTAAGAATAATCGATAAATAAAGTAGGAGTCTTCTCATTTAGTGTTTCGGCTAAAAATAACAGATAAAATAAAGCATAATAAAATAGTAAATATACTAGAGAATAACGTTTTTTGAAGCACTAAAATTGTTTTAGAAATGCTAAAAACTTCTAAAGAGAATAACACAATATGATGAAGTATGGTTAGTGATATTATATAGGTGATTTTAGCACCTAAATCTATAGCATCAAATTTTATATTGGTATATTGGTACAAAGAGCCAAACGAGAATTTTAACGCAATTGGTCTTGCATATGCAATTGTTAATGCTGCGGCTGCATGAATACCTCCAGAGTCTGAAAATAAGTCAATAAAAATGCCTAATAAAAAACTGAAAACTAAAAATAAAGGTCTGTTGTTTTGTATAGGATAAAAGGCAACAAATAAAATATAAATATAAGGATTAATATAGCCCATAAAATTGATGTGGTTACAGATTAATACTTGTACCAAAAGAAGAATAAAAAAACGAACGATGTTTATTATAATCAATCTATTCATTATCTCCGTTTAATAGATTTTTAATTTCCGTAAAGTCGTTATTTTTTATAATATAAACATGCTCAATATTTGTCATGTCATTAAATAACTTAACGTTTACTTCATAGTAGTTTTCTGCGTTGTCTAATTTTGAGTTTTCTACAGTTCCTATAGGAATGTTTTTGGGGAATATGGAAGATCTTCCAGAAGTAACAATAGTATCACCTTGTTTTATGTTTGCTATTTTAGGAATATCTATGAGCTGAATAAATTTAGCAGAATCTCCATTCCACATTAAAGTACCAAAATGATTAGATTTTTTTAATTGAGCACTTATTTTACTTGTTGTATTTAAAATAGAAATAACTGTAGCATAGTTGGCATTTGTGTTATCTATTATGCCAACAATACCTT
Organism: uncultured Algibacter sp.; assembly: GCA_938003745.1. Lineage (GTDB taxonomy): Bacteria > Bacteroidota > Bacteroidia > Flavobacteriales > Flavobacteriaceae > Postechiella. Next base: position 2,749 of record CALKXS010000055.1, on the reverse strand, counting down.
TGGTTGTTATAACTCCCAAATCTTGTTTTATACTATCGTTTTCGCCTTTGTTTAATAGTAAAATATTATCTTTTGCTGCGTAACTATTTCTAATTACGTTAGCTGTATTTAGTTTATATGTTTCTTTTAAAATTGTACTGTCCGAACTTTTAGGAAATTGCTTTTCTACCTCTAAATTATATAGAATCGTTTTTAAATGATTGTTTTCTTCAGATAATAGTTGATTTTGTGATTTTAAATTAAAATACTGACTTGTATTATTAAACGTATTATAAATACCTCCGGTAAAAAAATTAGCAGAGTTTATAAACTTACTTTTGTGATAAGAGTGGGATTGTATTGTAAAAATAAGAGAAATAAAGAACAGCAATACGAATAACAAAAATATTTTGTTTCGTATTATAAAATTTATAATCTGCTGCATAGGGTTAGTCCTCTTTTTATGCTTTTATTTAATCAATACACTTTTGTATTTAGGCAAGTTTTTAAGTGTGATACCTGTACCCCTAACAACGGCGCGCAATGGATCTTCAGCAATATAAACAGGTAAATCTGTTTTTTGAGATAGACGTTTGTCTAAACCACGTAGCATAGATCCTCCGCCAGCTAAATAAATACCCGTATTGTAAATATCTGCTGCTAATTCTGGAGGTGTTTGTCCTAGAGTTTCCATAACAGCATCTTCAATACGTAAAATAGATTTATCTAAAGCTTTTGCTATTTCTCTAAAAGAAATAGAAACCTGTTTAGGCTTTCCTGTTAGTAAATCACGACCTTGAACACTCATGTCTTCTGGTGGTAATTCTAAGCCTTCAGTAGCAGCACCAATTTGAATTTTTATCTTTTCAGCTGTACGTTCTCCAACATATAAGTTGTGCTGTGTACGCATGTAGTAAACAATATCATTAGTAAAAACATCACCTGCAATTTTAACCGATTTATCACAGACAATACCTCCTAAAGCAATAACAGCTATTTCTGTTGTACCACCACCAATATCTACAACCATGTTCCCTTTTGGTTGCATAATGTCTACACCAATACCAATAGCTGCGGCCATAGGTTCATGTATTAAATAAACTTCTTTTCCATTAACACGTTCACAAGACTCTTTTACAGCACGCATTTCAACTTCTGTAATCCCTGAAGGAATACAAACAACCATACGTAAAGTTGGTGTAAAAAACCTCTTTTTTAATGCAGGAATATTTTTAATAAACATACTTATCATTTGCTCTGAAGCATCAAAGTCTGCAATTACACCATCTTTAAGTGGACGAATTGTTTTTATATTTTCATGAGTTTTACCTTGCATTAAGCTTGCTTCTTGCCCAACAGCTATTATTTTACCAGAAATTCTGTCTCGGGCTACTATAGAAGGAGCATCAACAACAACCTTGTCGTTATGAATAATAAGAGTATTTGCAGTACCTAAATCTATTGCAATTTCTTCGGTTAAGAAATCAAAAAAGCCCATGTATTAAGAGTGTTTGTGAAAAAATTATTGAATCTCAGTAAAAGTAATAAAACTAAAGAAAAAAATACATGTTTATAACTGATTGTTGAAAAACTTTTATTTTTGAAAGTTATAACTTACTTCTTTGTTGAATAAGATCAAATCGACGTTTCATCTTTGATATTATATCGATTAACGGTTAAAAAATACGTTTATTTACATCTATTGTTCTTTTAAACTCTTTTATGAATAACATAAATAATGAAGTTTTAAATATTAACCAAAAACCTGAATCAAAAATGAGCACAACACTTTAAGGGTTAAAACACCACCAGAACAACCTATTTAATCAAGACAATGTTAGTATCAAACCTTTAAACTTTAAATTCAATTTTGCTTTCGATTCAGGAAGTACCAAACCTTTGCAGCCATTTGTCCAAATTAAGTATAGTAATCAAGGATTTTTAAAAGTTAGTGCAGTCGTTTTATTGATGCTTCAGAGGAACCAAATATATCTGGTGTAAATTGGAAATCTGTTATTTATGATGCAGGAGAAAGTCAATTAGATTTCTTCATTACATATGATGCCGATGAATTAAGTAGCAAAACGTTTAAAGGCAATAGAGTAGATTTTACTATTGAAAATCTTCCTTGAAGGTTTAGCGCAAATACAAACGTATTTATGGGATGAAGATCTGGTGTCAAGAGTCTAATAAAATAGAAATAATTTGTTGATATCGTAAAAAACCTATAAGCATAAAAGCTTATGAATTTTTTTAATATTTGCATATATGAACTTTTATTTAAAATCGGTATTAAAGATTAAAGCTATATCAGTTTTACTATTAATGTATTATGCTGATAGTCTTTTTTCTCAAGAGAAGGGTAGTAATGAGTTTTTTCATGCTAAAATTAAGAGAAAAGCTGATGATAATAAATCTCATAAATATTGAGAAAATCATTGAAATTGTTCCTGCCGATAATCTCATTATACTTTCTGGGGGTTATAAAGTCATGCTCAGTGATAAATATAAAGATTGGAATGTCTAATTTTATGGTAGGATTTATTAAGCCACATTATTTACCTTAGGAACCATGACAAAACGTAATTTCACAAAAGAATTTAAGCAAACCATTATTGATTTTGTTAGTTCAGATCACAAGGTTAGCGATTTAAGCAAAGAATATTCGATTGCGCCTAGCTTACTTTATAAGTGGCGTAGAGAATTTAAGTCAGAAACAGGAGCTTTTAAAGATGAAGCTACTCTTGTATTAGAGAAAGAAAATAGAGAA
>CALKXS010000054.1 GCA_938003745.1 uncultured Algibacter sp. | reverse complement strand
TTCAAAAGTAACTGTTTGTACTTTGCATAGGGCGATTACAAAATGTGAAATCAGTTTTAATCGCGCTAAATTTATTTTTCCTTGTAAATGAGTGTTAAGGACACGAGTTAATTCACTATTTTTAGTGATAACATTGGTTTTCTTTATTAGATAAATAAGTTATAATCGCTCATCTAACATGATGATAATCAATGTTTTAAACCATGAATTCAATACTTTATATATTGAGAATCAATAGGTTATGTTTTTGTTATGCACTAAGAAAAATAATATAAACAAGGAAAATTCTAAAAAATAGTATTAAAACAAAAATACTCATCTATTTGATGAGTATTTTAATATCATTTGATTTCTTTTTTTTAAGGAATGTGGAGGTTAACTATTTAACATCACTGGCATCACAAGCATTGTAATATGTTCACCCTCATCAAGACCATCAATAGGTGTTAAAATACCAGCTCTATTAGGCATGCTCATTTCTAACTGTACTTGGTCTGCACTTAAATTGTTCAACATTTCTGTTAAAAAACGTGAGTTAAAACCAATTTGCATATCGTCACCTTGGTAATCACAAGTTAAACGCTCTTCTGCTTTATTACTATAATCAATATCTTCCGCAGAAATGTTTAATTCGGCACCAGCAATTTTTAAACGAATTTGATGCGTTGTTTTGTTAGAGAAAATACTAACACGACGCACAGAATTTAAAAATTGTGTTCTATCTATAAATAATTTATTTGGGTTCTCTTTAGGTATTACCGCTTCATAGTTAGGGTATTTTCCATCAATTAAACGACAAATTAATTCAGAATTTTCAAAAGTGAATTTAGCGTTAGAGTCGTTATATTCAATGGTTACATCTTCATCGCTAGAAGCTAAAATACCTTTTAAAAGATTTAAAGGCTTTTTAGGCATAATAAACTCGGCAACTTGATTTGCTTTAACGTCTTCACGTGTATATTTTACTAGTTTATGAGCGTCTGTAGCAACAAATGTTAAACCTTCTGTAGAGAATTGGAAGAATACGCCACTCATTACCGGCCTTAAATCATCATTACCAGCAGCAAAAATAGTTTTGCTTATGGCAGTGGCAAGAACATCACCTTTAATAACTGTTGTACTTGGGTTATCTAGAGCCACGGCTTTTGGGAACTCGTTTCCGTTAGCATAAGCTAAAGCATATTTACCATGGTTAGAGCTAATTTCAACTATATTGTTTTCTTCAACAATAAAAGTAAGCGGTTGCTCTGGAAATGTTTTTAAAGTATCTAAAAGTAAACGCGCAGGAATAGCAACACTGCCTTTGCTTTCACTATCTACATCTAAAGATGAAGCCATGGTAGTTTCTAAATCACTTGCCGAAACAGTAAGTTTATCATGGTCTAATTCGAATAGAAAATTATCTAAAATTGGTAAAGTATTCGAACTGTTTATAACGCCACCTAAAACCTGTAATTGTTTTAATAAGTATGTACTTGATACTATAAATTTCATCTGTTTGTGTTTGTTACTTTTTTACTGTTAAACGTTTCATTCATTTAATCTTTTCTAAATACGATTAAATTTTTTAAAACGAATATTACGTCTATGTGTAGTAAGTTTAAATTTAGACTAAATGCTTCTTACAAATATATTCGATAACATCTAAAATTTGAAATAATCTTATTAACATTTAGGTAGTATATTTTTTCTTTCTTATGTAGTTAAAAGTAAAACTAAATATACTAAGTAATACTATTGGTAACAAGGTGTTTATAAGTTGCCATTTTGTTTTTTGACTTGCTATTTTTTGCTGATCTAGGAATGCAACGGCAATTTCTTTAGACCGAATGTTTATAAGTCCATCATCATCCAATAAGTAATTAACGGTATTCAGTAAAAATTCTTTGTTTCCGTATGTTTTTCCTGTCCACCTATCAAAACCAAGTTCTTGTGGTTGGTTTTTAATAACATCATTCTTAATAACATCTCCATCTGCAATAATTATCATTTTAGTGGCTTGACTTTTATTTTTCTCTTCTGCTAGCTTAAATGGTTTAATTTTATTTTGAAACCCCGATGTAAAAACACCTTCAAGTAAAACTGCAAGAGGTTGTTTGCCTTTATTAAATGTTTTTGGATCTTGGTTTTTAGTAACCAAAGCTAGACTTATTTCTTTTGGAGTGCCATCTAATTTAGCAAGCGAAGCACTTTCTAATAAAATCGTTTTTTTAATATCATTTTTAAGGAGGTCTATTTGGTTTGCAAAATCAAACTTCACCAAATTAATGTTATTAACTATTGGGTGTTTACTATTTGAAGTAGCCAAAGGCGAATACGACCATTTTAAATGCTGAAACTGTGATTCGCTACCTTGACCCATAGCCAAAGTAATAGGTGCAGAGTAAAGTGTACTTACCATAACCGGATTAATGCGTACACCATAATTAAAAAATAAATTAGTAAGGTTTAAATCTCGGGCTAAAGCAAAATTAGTTCCTGTGCTATTGTATAAACTATCTTTTTCTATGGCGACGACATCAATAAGCCAAAGGCTTTTTCCGCCATTCATAGTAAATTGATCTAAAACCAGTTTTTCTTTTTCGGTAAAAGCCTCTGTTGGTTTTGCCGATATAATTAAGTCGAATTGGTTTAATTCTTTAAGTGTTTTTTGCGGACTATTAGTAACGCTATCTAAAGTAAAAGGTGCAATAAAATAGTATTCGCCTAGTTTTTTAGCAAAGTCAGCAATGTATTTATCCTCAAGTTGTTTATTCCCTTTTAAAATAGCAATTTTTCGTTTTTTAGGCTGGGTCAATTTGCTAAAACCATCCGCGAAAGCGTACTCTAAATGTTGCACAGAGTTACTTACTAAATCTTGTTGTGAGGCACCTATTTTGTTTTTAATTAAAGGAATAATTACGGTTTGATTACCATAACTAGCCAATGCCCAAGGAAAAATAACGGCTTTAGATGATTTTCCGTTTTCTGTAACACTCAACTGCATGGGTGTTAATCCACGTTGACTTAATTGTTGGATATTACGCTCTCGTGTTGCTTCATCTTCTAGCAGATTTATAAATTTGAAAAGAACATTGTTATTCTCGGCAGTGAATTCTTCAAGGAGTTGTTTCGTTTCGCGTTTAAGACGTTTAAATTCCGAAGGGAAATCATCACCTTCTAAAAACACATCTACAATAATTGGGGTGTCTAAGTCTTTAATAATATTTAAAGACGTTTCACTAAGCGTATAGCGTTTATCTTGCGTTAAATCTGCTCTTGTACAAAAAGAAAAAGCAGCAATATTTAAAATAAGTAAACCAATTAAAATTCCAACTATTTTAGTAAACGCAGGTTTCTTAAGGTTTTCGGTGGTTATACCATAAGTTGTTAGAAGAATAAAAAAAGCAGCAACACTTATAAAGTAAATAATGTCGCGAGAGTCTATTACGCCACGGCTCATACTTTTGTAATGTGAACTCATGCTCAATTGCTCTATAAATGTGCTTGATGTAAATTCAGCAATACCTTCAAAACCAATATAAAATAAGAAACAAAGAAAAACAGCAGTTATAAAAGCTATTATTTGATTTTCAGATAGGGTAGAGCAAAATACGCCTATAGCGGTATAGGCAGCTACTAAAAATAAAAGCCCGGAGTAGGAGCCTAAAATGCTTCCAATATCTAAATTACCAATAGGATTTCCTAATTGTTGTACTGTGTAAACATAAAGTAATGTTGGTATAAGCGCAATAATAATTAAAATAAAGGCTCCAAAATATTTACCTAAAACAATATGTAAATGTGATATGGGTTTGGTTAAAAGTAACTCTAAAGTGCCTTGTTTTTTCTCATCAGAAAAACTGCGCATAGTCACTGCGGGAATTAGAAAAACGAGAACCCATGGTGCTAATAAAAAGAAGGAAGACAAATCTGAAAAACCAAAATCAAAAATATTGAAATCACCTTTAAAAACCCATAAAAACAAACCGTTTAAAATGAGAAATATGGCAATAACTAAATAACCAATTGGTGATGCAAAAAATGAATTTATTTCTTTTTTAAGTATGGCGAACATTTACTTTTGTTAGTTGTTAGTTGTTAGTTGTTAGTTCAAGCTAGCCAATTTATCAACACTTTAAAATTTTTGTGCTGCATTAAACAGCACTTTTGTTTTATTCTAAACAGCATAAAAAAAACAGAATGTCTGTAATTGTTTAAATTACCTTTAGAATTCCAATAGTTATTATGTGAAAAATATATTGGTATGCTGTTTATTTCTAAAAACTGACAACCTTCAAAATTTCTAATATTAAGCTTACTATTTTCAAAGATAGTAATGAATTCATGAACATGTTTGTCTAAAAAACTAAGCTTTACAATACGAACAAACATAAAATTTTAATTGTTATTATAATATATTTTCATTACTTTTTGGTAAAAAGGTAGATACTGTGAAATTAACAGTGACTGTATCTCTAATATTTAATCCCATTAAAGTAGAAGCGCTTCCAACGGTAGCAGGATTACTTTTATAAACGGCAATTTCTAGAAATCCACCAGAATTAAAGACTACTAGTTTTCTACCAGTATCATGTCTCTTACCTTCAGGAATATCAAAATTAACAATATCGCTGTAATTGGTGTTTATAGTTTTAAACTTATAGTTTCTTGCTGAAATCTCAAAGGTGCGACCTTTTTGTATCGTTTCAAAAAAGTTACGTTTAATATTTGTAATAACATTACCGTAGTTATCAACATAAATAATACTACCAATAATTTGAGTTTTGTCGTCATTAACATAGGGTACTACGTTTTTAATAGGCTTGATTTTAGAAATGGTTTTACCAATAACCTCAAGAGTACCACCACGAGCAATATGGCAAGCCGCTTTTACAAAAACATCAAGAACAGGAAAGCTAGTTTCAATCTTGTCATGAATGTTTATTTCTACAATCTTTTCTGGAGCAATTTCTGCGCAAATCATACTCATAATACCATTGTTAGCACATATAAAGTAATGATCGTCAAGCTTTATGGCAATATGTTTGTTTTCTTTGTTAATTTCAAAATCTATACCTATAATATGTATGGTACCTTTAGGGAAACTACTGTAAGCATTTTGAATGATATATGCTGCTTCAGGTATATTAAAAGGAGAAACGGAATGTGAAATATCAACAATCTTTACATCAGGAAGTTCACTGTAAACAGCCCCTTTTGTAGCGCCAGCAAAGTAATCTTTTTCACCAAAATCTGTAGTTAATGTAATAATCGCCATTGGCAAATTGTTGATATGTTTTAATATTAGGCTACTCAAAATTATTTTTTTTTGAGTATATTGAAATATAATTACAAAACTAATAAATCATTTCATCCTAGTGGATATTATTTAGGATTAATGTAAAAATGAGTTTTTAACCTAAAACCTATGCCTTTGAACGAAATCATTATTGAACTTGAAGAGATTTCTCCAAAAGAGTTTTTTGGAGCACAAAACACAAATATTGAACTTCTTAAAAAATATTTCCCGAAACTAAAACTTGTAGCGCGAGGAAATAAGATAAAAGCTTACGGTGACGAAGAGTTACTAGATGAGTTTGATAGAAAAGTTTCCATGCTTTTAAAGCATTTTGCAAAATATAATACATTAGATGAAAACTCCATAGAGCGCGTTTTAACAAGCCAGACCAGCGATGATTATAAAACATCTGAAAAAAGTGGAGAAGTGATAGTACACGGTGTTGGAGGTAAATTAATAAAGGCAAAAACAGCAAACCAACGTAGGTTAGTAGAGCTTGTGCATAAAAACGATATGGTTTTTGCTATTGGTCCAGCAGGAACAGGTAAAACTTATACAGGAGTTGCATTGGCGGTACAAGCCTTAAAAAATAAAGAGGTAAAACGGATTATTTTAACTAGACCAGCAGTAGAAGCGGGGGAGAACTTAGGTTTTTTACCAGGCGATTTACAGGAAAAACTAGATCCGTACATGCAACCACTTTATGATGCATTACGAGATATGATTGCACCAGAAAAGCTTACGAATTATATAGAAAAGGGCACTATACAAATAGCGCCACTGGCTTTTATGCGTGGTCGTACATTAGATAACGCCTTTGTAATTTTGGATGAAGGGCAAAACACCACACATGCACAAATGAAAATGTTTTTAACCCGTATGGGTAAAAACGCTAAATTTTTGCTAACCGGAGATCCTGGGCAAATAGATTTACCACGTCGTACTATTTCCGGATTAAAAGAAGCCCTTTTAATTCTTAAAAATGTAGAAGGTGTAGGTATGGTGTTTTTAGATGATAAAGATGTTGTGCGTCATAAGCTTGTTAAAAAAGTCATAGAAGCCTATAAAGCCATAGAAAATAATGATTAGTTAATTAAGTTGACAGTTGTAAGCATTCAGTTGATAGCCAAAAGTCAACATTGATTGTCATGCTAAGCGCAGTTGAGGTATCTTGATTATTATTAGAAGCTATTTCCCATTTTTAGCCATATCTTTTTTGAGGAAAACAAAAAGAATTGCAGCGTCAATCGGGTATAAACAAACCGTTAGAGGCATTGGTAATCCTGCTTTTTAATTGATACGTTAAAACTTATAAAATACTATAATTATAAAAAGATAGCTTTAAATAAACAGTATTGCGAGACAAATTGATAAATTTGCAAAATCAAGTAGCAAAGTAAAACATGAGTAATAATACAATAATAGACACTAATTTCAATTTCCCAGGTCAAAAAAGCCTTTATAAAGGAAAAGTAAGAGCAGTTTATAATATTAATGACAACGAATTGGTCATGGTTGCAACCGATAGATTATCGGCTTTTGATGTTGTGATGCCAAAAGGAATACCATACAAAGGACAAATATTAAACCAAATTGCAACCAAAATGATGGAAGCAACTCAAGATATAGTTCCAAATTGGTTAACAGCAGCGCCAGATCCTAATGTAGCTGTAGGTCATTTATGTGAACCTTTTAAAGTAGAAATGGTAATTCGTGGTTATATGTCTGGTCATGCAGCACGCGAGTATAAATTAGGTAAACGTATGCTTTGTGGTGTGCAAATGCCAGAAGGTATGAAGGAAAATGATAAGTTTCCAAGCCCAATTATTACGCCAGCAACCAAAGCAGAAATGGGAGACCATGACGAAGACATTTCTAGAGAAGATATTTTAGTAAAAGGTATTGTATCTGAGGAGGACTATATCATTCTTGAAGATTATACGCGTAAATTATTTCAACGTGGTACAGAAATCGCAGCATCTCGAGGTTTGATATTGGTTGATACTAAGTACGAATTTGGAAAAACTACTGAGGGAAAAATTGTTTTAATCGATGAGATTCACACACCAGATTCTTCACGCTACTTTTATGCTGATGGTTACCAAGAGCGTCAAGACAAAGGAGATGGACAGAGGCAACTTTCTAAGGAATTTGTACGAGAATGGCTAATAGCAAACGATTTTCAAGGTTTAGAAGGACAAACTATGCCTTTTATGAGTGATGAATATATAACATCTGTAAGCGAACGATACATAGAACTTTACGAAAATATTACAGGCGAAATTTTTGTAAAAGCAGATGTTTCTAATATTCAAGACCGTATTGAGAAAAATGTTGTTGCTTATTTGAAGTAGAACGTATTTAGATTTATAACAAGAAAAGACCTTGCTTAGCAAGGTCTTTTCTTGTTTACTTCTTATTTATTGGTCTCAAAAATAGTTAAAACTATGCACTTTAGTGCATTTCGCTTTAGCTTCTAAAAAGACTTATCTTTGCTTCACGCCAGATCAAAGAACGAATAATCATAGTGTTTCGAGGTTGACAGCCCATTTAGTTTGGAGAACAAAATATTGTTATCGGGTTTTGGAAGGAGATATTCAGATTCGATGTCGGTCACGATGGTTAATGAATATTTAAAGCATCACAGAAAACCAGGAGATGGTTCAGACACAAACTTTATATTAGAGCAGTAAACTTCGGGTGACTTTAAGTCACCAGCTCGAAACTATGGACTTGGATTCCATAGTGGTTCATTGTCTTCAGCTAAAAGTTTCATTTTAGAAATAATTTCAGCAGATTTTGAGTCATCATCTATAAATGGTAAAAAGAAATGACATCTGTGTTGGCTATGAACAGGTAGTATTGATAAGAATAATTCGTTTTTGTTAATATTTCCACTTCCTGAATGAATATTATAGTCTCCAAGATTTCCTTTAATTAACATATTGTATTCTTTTAATTCGATATTACCAAATTTAAATAAACGAGCAGACTCTTTAGCTAATGCAGCACGCATTTCGATGCTGCTATGACTTTGTTCAGGATCTAGACCTTGAACATGAGCAATACTTACCACTAAATCTACATCGCTCATAACTTCACTGAAAATTAGTGAAGTTATCGTTTTTAGAGGAATAGATTCGTAATTTCTTAATGAAGTAAAAGCTACATATCCTAAGGTAGACGCCTCAATGCCTAATGGCGAAAACCAATCTGCCATAGCGTACATAGATATTATAAAACCTTCTTTATGATATACTTTTTGTAAGCCTTCTTCATAATTAATTGTCCAACCTCTATCCTGTAATAATGTTACAGTCTTTTGGGTTGCATTTGATGACTTTGATAACGTTGAGACCTATTATTTGTTTCCTTTTCTGTAACTATATATAGTTTCCTATAAATTTATTTATTGAGTTACACACTTAGTGTCTGTTTTATATTTTCTTGATATATTGGTTTAGCAAGAACCATTTTTTCTATTGTTTTATGAAAAATACTGTTTTTAAATTGAGAACGATTAATCCTAGAGCAAAATTCATCAAAGTAAGCTTGTATATGCCATTTAGTAACATG
>CALKXS010000053.1 GCA_938003745.1 uncultured Algibacter sp. | reverse complement strand
CAAAATAAAAGGAAAGTATCTTCAATTATACCTCAATGAATTTGTATATAAATTAAACCGAAGATACTTTGAAGATAAACTCTTTGATAGACTTGTAATAGCAAATATTACTGGATTATGAGTGAAAACGGATATTCAAATAGACTTTTAAGCTTTTCTTACTTTATTTATTTTAGGAAATAACAATTTGATATTTTCTACTTTACGCTTTCTGTTTAAAAATATTCTGATATCACTACTACTACGTGCGATACCTTGTTTAATAATTGAAGTCTCTAAAATAATAGTAGCTTGTTCAACAATGCTAGATTTTTTTTTTACAACCTCTGTAGAATTAGCTCCTTTTACTTCAACATTACTTTGAGCATTTCCGAAAGAGAAAGAAAGCAATAAGATTAAAAGCATATAAATAGTTTTCATTTTTGTTTCGTTTTGTTTAACACTTCAAAGATACAAGCACACCAAGGGTATTTAACAAAAAAATAGTTGTAACAAACTGTATTTTCGTTTATCAGAGAAGCTGTTTATCTTTACCGATTAATAGATAAAAAATATTTTTCATCTATGAAATGCACGTTTTTATATTTTTAATTGGGTTTGAATTTGGATAAAAAGATGAAGTGTACAATTCATTCTTTTAAACGCATATCAAAAAATTACTTTTTTTGTATTTAAACAGAGATACATTATATAGTTTTCATTCCTTTTTTAAATGATAGGTACTATATTTGCTCAAAACATATACGAAAATGACACAATTACAACAAACAATAGAAAACGCTTGGGAAGATAGAGCGCTTTTAAATGAAGAAACTACCAAAAATGCTATTAGAGAAGTTATATCTTTATTAGACTCTGGTGAATTACGTGTTGCTGAACCAATTGAAGGTGGTTGGCAAGTAAATGAATGGGTAAAGAAAGGCGTTGTTCTTTATTTTCCTATTCAAAAAATGGAAACTATAGAATGTGGCCCTTTAGAATTTCACGACAAAATTCCATTAAAAACAGGTTATGCCGAAAAAGGAATTAGAGTTGTACCACATGCAGTAGCTAGACGTGGCGCTTATATTTCTGCTGGAACTATATTAATGCCTAGTTATGTAAATATTGGTGCTTATGTAGATGAAGGAACTATGGTTGATACATGGGCAACTGTTGGTAGTTGTGCACAAATTGGCAAAAATGTACATTTATCTGGTGGTGTTGGTATTGGTGGCGTTTTAGAACCTTTACAAGCAGCCCCAGTTATTATAGAAGATAATGCTTTTATAGGATCACGCTGTATCGTCGTTGAAGGCGTACGTGTAGAAACTGAAGCTGTTTTGGGTGCTGGCGTAACTTTAACAATGAGTACAAAAATTATTGATGTAACTGGAGATGAACCTGTAGAATACAAAGGTGTTGTACCTGCGCGTTCTGTTGTTATTCCTGGAAGTTATGCTAAAGAATTCCCTGCTGGAACATATAACGTACCATGTGCTATAATTATTGGTAAACGTAAAGAAAGTACAAATAAGAAAACTTCGCTTAATGATGCTTTAAGAGAGCATAGTGTAGCGGTTTAATTTCACAAGTCTTAAAAAAAACATCAATTTCCAAAACAGCTTTTTTATTGGATTTTGATGTTTTTTAATTTTTATATTATTTTGCATAAATATTAGCTCAAATTTCTTATAAATGTTCAAAAAAATACGCCGATTTAATCTAAGAACACTTAGAAAAATGCGATTTCTTCCTCCAAAACTGTATATTAAATTTCATTACGAATATTTTACAGGAAAAAAATTAAGCATAGATAACCCTAAAGAATTCAATGAAAAAATTGAATGGTATAAAGTATTTTATCGTCCAAAAATTCTAAATAATTTAGTTGATAAATATGCCGTAAGAGGTTATGTTGAAAATAAAATAGGGAAACAATACCTCAATGTGCTTTACGGTGTTTATAATAACCCAAAAGATATTGTTTACGATAAATTACCAAATCAATTTATATTAAAAACGACACACGCTAGTAGCTACAATCTTATTGTTACTAACAAAGAGTCTATTGATAAAATAAAAATTAACAAGAAATTTAATAAATGGCTTAGTGTAAACCAATACTATCGTACAGGACAAGAATGGGCTTATAAAGATGTTCCTCCTAGATTAATCATAGAAAAATTTTTAAAGAATGACGAAGAAGTATCTCTTATAGATTATAAATTTTATTGTTTCAATGGTGTTGCAAAATTTCTAGAGGTACACCTAGATAGGGAACAAGATCACAAAAGAGGTTTTTACGATTTAAATTTTTCGCCATTACCATACAGATACGTTTCTATTGAAAAAAGTATTTCTACAGATGTTGAAAAACCAAGTAATTTTGAGGAAATGATAAAACTTTCTGAGATTTTGGCAGATAATTTTCCATTCGTTCGTGTAGATTTTTATTCTATTAAAGGAAAATCAATATTTGGTGAAATGACATTTTACCCTTCTGATGGTAGAAAAGATTTTATCCCTGATGAATACAATAAAATCATAGGAGATTATTTCGAATTACCCAAACTCGAAAAAAGACAAAAAGTTATTACTAAAATATGAAAAAAGACAGCGTTAAGGAAAGGCCAATAGATGCTGTGATTTTGTGGGTTGATGGAAATGATGAGAAACATAAAGAAAAAATTTTTCCTTATGTTAAAAATGCTAGCAAAATACAATCTAAAAAATTCAGAACAAGATATGATCAAGTAAATGAAATACAATTTACCATAAATTCCATTTTGAAGTTTGCTACATATATTAGGCAGATTTACATTATTACAGATAATCAAACCCCTGATTTTTTAAAAAACAGAAAAATGGAAGACATCTATAAAAATGTTTCAATTATTGACCATAGTGTTATTTTTTCTGGTTATGAAGATTTTTTACCAACGTTTAATTGTCGACCAATTGAAACTTGTCTGTATAGAATACCTGATTTATCAGAACATTTCATCTATTTTAATGATGATTTCTTTTTGATTAATGAAACAAAGCCTGAAGATTTCTTTAAAAATGACATTCCTGTTCTTAGAGGTAAATGGTTGAAATTTGATATTGATATATTCTATAAAAAATTTAAAAAGGAAAAACAAGGACACAAAACGATACAACAAAATGCAGCAAGACTAATTGGGTTTAACAGGTATTATAATTTCAAACACACACCACACCCGCTTCGAAAATCAACTTTAGAAAATTATTTTAATGCAAACGAAAATGTATTTATAGAAAATATAAAACATAAATTTAGGCAAGGAAATCAATTTACACCACAAGGGCTGGCTAATCATTTAGAGATTAAGAATAAAACTTGTGTTTTAAAAAATGATTTACAGCTAATGTATTTTAGATCTTATAAAAAGAATATATTTTGGTATAAATATAAACTAAACATTAAATCCAAAAAAAAGTTATTTCTAGGTTTACAAAGCTTAGATCGGTGTCCTCCAAAAAAATTGAAATTCTTTATTAAGTGGTTAGAAAAACGTATAAATTAAAATTTCTCCCTAAATCTTAAACTTAGCTTTTAAAAAACTTCGCCCAACCTTCCTCTAAGCTCATATAATTTAGGAAATATAAATTATAATGATGCAATAAGTTCTATCTACGTAAATTTAATGAATGTTACTGTTTTTCAACATAGAAACTACAAAGGAAAACAGCTTATATTTTTTATGCTCGGGTTGGTGTAACATATCGTAAACGAGTAAAGAGGTTCAAAGATTTAAGATTCTCATGTAGTTTTCTTTATGTACTAGGGACTTCAATGATAAAGTATCTTATACAAGATTTAGATTCTAAAATAACAATCTGTTTAAATTTTAATATAATCTAGATTACATTTTTTTTAATTAGAATAACTTTAAAAAATTAAATTAAGTATTTTAAAAGCTGGATACTATTATTCAGTTTTTTTTAGTTTCTAATATAATATTAGAGACTATCGCTGTTCATCTTTCGTATAAAAGTTTCTATTAGATTGATTAACAAATCATATAAATTAATTTTCATTTAAATTATAGTAGCCCCAGTTGCCCTCACTCGTTTTATTAAATCTCTTTGAGCAGATAGTGAATGCATATTTGACCTTAAAAACCTTCTCTCCACTTTTTTTTTTGCAAAAAAGGTAAACCAATCTGCAAAAGGCAAAAAATCTCTATGTCCTAATCCATCTACCACTATTAATTCTAAACTATTATCTGCTAAAATTTTACAACATATATTTCTAGCTCTTAGGTCTCCAACAAACACTTTATGTTTAATCATTTGTAGTTTAAGTCTATCTAATGCTTTAACGAAAATATCATCCTTAAATGGCGCTTCTTTCATTTCTAAATAATGTCGCAAGGTTAAGGATATGTCTTGAGAAGTTTCATCTTTAACCAAACTATAAACAAAACCAGTTCCTAAATTAGTTTCGACCTCTCCATGATATTCTGCATAAAACTGGTAGTCAAATCTTGAAGTATCTTTATTCTTTATTTTTTTAAAATAATTAATTTCTTTGTAAAGATGTAAAACTTCAACATCTGGCTTCCCTATTTTAACACATAAATTATTGTTATCTGGGTGATAATAACATTTTCTAGCCAACCCTTCTGAAATATAATGTTCATCTTTAATTATCATCATTAAGCTTTCTATCTTTTAATCCTAAAAAATATTTTTGTTGATGTATTTAGTTTTTTGCCGAAAAAAACTAAATACATCAACACAATTACGGAAGATTTAATTCATATTGCCAAAAATAATTAAAAAAGTTTATATCATATCATGTTTTACAAATTGAAGACGTCTTTTATAAAAAAAACACACATATTTATAATATCTAAATATATATTTGTAGAGATATAAATAAGAAGAATATATTCTTTTTTTGATATTATAAGTAGATTATTTTAATTGAAGTAATTTAAACGTTTTTTTAATGACACCTAAATTTTTAATATACATATCATACAGCTACGCTCTACCAATTGGTAATCCTTTAGAGGTTGAAATTTTGAAACGTGGATATGAAATAAATTGGTTTTCTGATTTAGAAGAAGGAAGCAAAGCTATTATAAAAAAAACTAATGTTTTACAAAATATACATGAAATAATAAATTACAAGCCAGATATAATTCTCACTATAACAGATAGTGTTCCAGATTTTATTAACGCTTTAAAAGTTCAAGTTTTTCATGGGTTCCCTGCTAATAAAAGAAAAGGAACAGATCAATTTAAAATACGAGGTTTTTTTGATTTATATTGCACCCAAGGCAACTCATCTACTAAAGTTTTTCAAGAAATTAGCAAAAAAAACAAAACATTTGATGTTATTGAAACAGGTTGGTCTAAAGTAGATCCTCTATTTCCTTTAACTAATACCCCTTCCTTAAACGCGCCTAACATTTTAATAGCTTCAACTTTTACCAAAGAATATAGTTTAGCTTTAAACGATGCTGTAATAAAAGAAATTGAACGTATTTCCAAACTCAAGAAATGGCACTTTATAATTGTTTTACATCCTAAACTACCCCTTACTACAAAAGAAAAAATTAAAAGTATTCAAAATGATTTTTTAACATATTACAACACCACAAACCTAATTCCTTTATTTAAAAAAGCAGATATCATGTTTTCGGATACTACTTCTGCTATTATAGAATTCTTATTACAAAAAAAGCCTGTAGTCACTTTCAAGAATAATATGCCTGGTCCTTATTTAATTGATATTTCTAAAATAGAAGACATTGAAAACTCTATAGAAAAGGGTCTACAAAAACCTAAACAACTTATAGAAGAAATAGAAAAATTTGCCGAATTCTCTCATGCTTTTAATGATGGAAAATCAAGCAAACGCGTTATTGATGCAACAATTGCATTTCTATCTAAAGATAAAAGTTATTTAAAAAGAAAACCTTTAAATTTACTTAGAAAGTATAAAATAAGGAAACGTTTAAGATATTTCACATTAAAAAGTTACAACAAACCTTTTACAAAACTGTTTTAATACCAAAATTAGTATAGATAATCTTATTTTTTTTAGTATTTAATCTAATCGCCTTATTAGTAGATATTGTTTCTTCATTCTTATAAGGTCTATCATGATATAAATGTACACATATTGCAGAATACCTAATTTGCTTAAACTTTACTCCCAGGTTCATTAAACGCTCCCCTATTTCCCTATCTAATCCGCCATATTGCATACGTTCATCAAAACCATTAACTTCCATAATATCAGATTTCCACGCAGAAACATTCATTCCATCAAAAGTTGCTTTTGTAGGCGTTACAGTATTTAATAAATTTGCCTTAAACCTTGATTTAGTAAGTTTATTTAATTTAAATGATTTTGGCTGCCCATTCTCTAGTAGCCATTTACTATCAAAACATTCTTGATTAAGAATAACAGTTTCTGTTATTTTATTTGAAACATCATCAGTAAGTTTAAAGTAACCTCCGGATAAAGCGCAATTTAATTGTCGTAATTTCAAATGAGTCTCAACAAAATCTTTACGAGCTATACAGTCATCATCTGTAAATATTAAATAGTTTGACGCAGATTTTATAATGGCCTGATTTAAAATTTTAGTCTTTTGAAATCCATTATCTTCTTGCCAAACATGCATAATTCTTAAAGCTGAATTTTCAGAAAAATAATCAATAACATCTTCTGTTTCAATACCTGAGCCATCATCAGCAATAATAATTTCAAAATCATTAAAAGTTTGTGTTGTGTAACTTAATAATACTAATTTTAAAAATTTCGGTTTATTATAAGTTGTTATAACTATAGTAACTGCAGGCTTGCTCATAAAACAAAATTAAGTATTTTTATCCAAAATTTAGAAAAATAATGATTAAGCTATCTGGTATAATTATCACATATAATGAAGAATCTAAAATTGCAAAATGCATAGAGTCTTTAATTAATGTAGTTGATGAAATAATAGTAATAGACTCACTATCTACAGATAATACTAAATCCATTTGTGAACACTACAACGTAAAATTTATTGAACAAAAATTCTTAGGTTATATAGAACAAAAGAATTTTGCACTTAAATCTGCTACATACAATCATGTAGTCTCACTTGATGCTGATGAATCATTATCCGAAGATTTACAAAAAATCATCATTGATTTGAAATCAAATTGGAACTATGATGGTTATTACTGTAAACGCTTCAATTATTTTTGTGGACAATGGATAAAATACACCACCTGGTATCCAGATAAAAAACTACGTGTTTTTGATAGAAGAAAAGCACAATGGAAAGGCGTTAATCCTCATGATCAAGTAGTTTTAAATGATAATAAAGGAAAAACCAAACTTTTAAAAGGCGATATTTTACATACCACTTACCAAAGTTATTCTGAGTTTAATAAAAGAGTTGAGATGTTTTCATCTATATCTGCTAAAGCCCACTATGATATAGGAAAAAAAGCTCCTATAAGCAAAATAATAATAAACCCGACATGGGCATTTATTCAATCTTATATTATAAAGCTAGGATTTTTAGATGGTTTAAATGGTTTTATTATTTCTGTACAAACTGCAAATATTAGGTTTTTAAAATATATAAAACTGCGAGAACTTATTAAAAACAATAAAAAGGACTAATTAGTCTTCCAAAATTTCAATTTCTTTTTCAAGCGTTTTTTTCGATAAAACTTATATTGAAAATCTTCAGTCTCTTTCCACATTAAATTAAACACCTTACTATAATTTTCACCTGAACATTTAGCATATTCATCACTCATCACCTCAACCATAGATTTTTTTGTAGCTAATCGAGAAAAATTTTTAATTCGTGTATTAAAATCTAGCACTCCAAATTTCATTCTATTTAAATCAACCAAATAAAATTTATAATCACCATTATTAAGCTTAATTAAAGTATTACCTGGTGAATGATCTAAAAAACAAATTTCTTTTTCATGCAACTCAAAGGTAAATCTAGTAAACGCTCTAAGTATTGCTTCATGATTAGGGTAGTCAAAATCCTTAGTTAGCTCTCTATATGTTAATTCACTGTCTAATTGTTCACTTATATAATAGCTTTTTTTAAATAATAAAAACGTAGTAAACTCATAATAAGCAACAGGTTGCGGTGTACCAATTTTTAATTCTAATAACTTATTTGCATATTCAAAAGAGCGTTGTGCTTTACTTTTTCTAAAAAACTTATATACAATTTGATTAATAATATTTGGTACCTTAAAAGACTTTATATTAATCGCTTTATCGTCTAAATAAAATAATTTTAAAGCGTTTCTTTTTTGATTGCCAAAATCCTCTCCTTTTGTGTCAAAATTCTCAATACAATCATCTACAAATTCTATATTTGATATATAGTTTTCGTGAATTTTTTTTATTTTATTCATTAAAATTTAATCTTCATTTAAAATCATGAAAAACATTCTATTCAAAATAAAATGTAAACAAATATAATAAATACTATATCTCCTAATCTTAAAAAAATCAGCTATTTAAATTATTATTTATTTTAGCAAAAAATTACTGTTTTTACTTTCATAATAAAACATTACTTAATTAATACATGCAAACTGAAATAAACAAAGCCATTCAAGTTTTAAAACAAGGCGGACTCATACTCTACCCTACAGATACTGTTTGGGGTATTGGCTGCGATGCAACAAACGAAGAAGCTGTAAAAAAAATATATAAATTAAAAGAAAGAGAAGACTCTAAAGCACTTATTTGCCTTGTGGCAGATGATAGAATGCTAACGCGTTACATAAAACAAATACCACATGCAGCTATAAGTATTTTTGAAGTTGCTGATAAACCAACAACAATAATATATGATGACGCTCAAAATTTAGCTTCAAATTTAATAGCTAATGACGGCTCTATCGCTATAAGAATTCCTGATGATGATTTTTGTTTTTCTCTATCTAGAAAATTAAATGGAGCCTTAGTTTCTACCTCTGCAAATATTAGTGGCTTGCCTACTCCTAAATCCTTTAAAGAAATATCTAAAGCGATTTTAAAAGGTGTTGACTATGTTGTAAATTTGCATCAAAATAAAGCCTGCTCAAAACCTTCTTCAATAATTAAATTGAGTAATAGTGGTGTTGTAAAGGTTATTAGAGCGTAAAAGCTCAAATTTCAAGTGCCAAATTCCTAAACAATAAATTTGAGCATTGGAATTTAATTTTCGGAATTTAATTAATGAATTATACAGAAGCTCTAGAAAACCCAGTATTTAAGATAATCTCACTGTCTGCAAAAGAATTACAATTAGATGCTTATGTAATTGGTGGTTTTGTTCGTGATTTTATGTTGAAGCGCGGTAACGCTAAAGATATTGATGTTGTTGCCATTGGAGATGGTATAAAACTAGCAAGACAAGTTGCTAAAAATTTACCAACGAAACCAAAAGTTCAAGTTTTTAAAACTTATGGAACAGCAATGCTTCGCTTCAATGATATTGAAATAGAATTTGTTGGAGCTAGAAAAGAATCATACACTGAGAACAGTAGAAACCCTGCTGTAGAAAATGGTACGTTACAAGACGATCAAAACCGAAGAGACTTTACTATAAATGCTTTAGCTATTCAATTAAATGAAGCACATTTTGGAAAACTATTGGATCCCTTTGAAGGTGTTTCAGATTTAGACTCTAAAATAATACGCACACCGCTAAACCCAGACATTACTTATAGTGACGACCCATTAAGAATGATGCGTGCCGTACGTTTTGCAACACAACTTGATTTTATAATTGAAAAAAAATCTTTAGAAGCAATAGCAAGAAATAGTGACAGAATTAAAATTATAACAAAAGAGCGTATTGTTGTTGAACTAAATAAAATACTAGAAAGTAAAAAACCTTCTATAGGTTTCCTTCTACTAGAAAAAACAGGATTATTAAAACATATACTACCAGAGCTTACTGACTTAAAAGGGATAGATGAAGTTGAAGGTCAAAAACATAAAGACAATTTTTATCACACCTTAGAAGTTGTAGATAATATTGCTGTAAATACCGATAATATTTGGCTACGATGGGCTGCTTTACTTCATGACATAGGGAAAGCGCCAACAAAAAAATTCAGCAAAAAAGTAGGTTGGACTTTTCATGCTCATGAATTTGAAGGATCAAAAATGGTTTATCATTTATTCAAAAGACTAAAAATGCCTTTGAATGATAAAATGAAGTTTGTACAAAAAATGGTTTTCATGAGTTCTAGACCTATTGTTTTAGCTCAAGAAGTAACAGACTCTGCCGTAAGGCGTTTGGTTTTTGATGCTGGAAATTATGTAGAAGATTTAATGACACTTTGTGAAGCAGATATAACAACAAAGAATCCTAAGAAGTTTAAAAAATATCATAACAACTTTAAAATTGTACGTGACAAGATTGTTGAAGTCGAAGCTAGAGACCATGTCCGTAATTTTCAACCGCCAATTTCTGGTGAAGAAATTATAAAAACATTCAATTTAAAACCATCAAGAGAAATTGGTTTAATTAAAGATGTTATAAAAGAAGCTATTTTAGAAGGAGATATACCTAATGAATATGAAGCCGCTTTTCAACTTATGTTAAAAGAAGGAAAACGTTTGGGACTAACTGCTACAGTTTAAATTATGATTAAAATTAAACGTACAAACTCTAGTCATTTAGACTTTATAAACCTTGTTGATAAGTTAAACGTGTATTTAAAAGTTAAAGACGGAGATGACCATGACTTTTACAACCAATACAATAACATTGATGTATTAAATCATGTTGTAATAGCTTATATAAATGAAACACCTTTGGCATGTGGAGCCTTTAAAGCTTTTAACGAAAATTCAGTTGAAATAAAACGTATGTTTACTGATGAACCTGCTAGAGGAAAAGGGTTAGCCTCTATAGTATTACTAGAACTTAAAAAATGGGCAAAAGAGTTATCATACACCTCTACTATTTTAGAAACTGGTAAAAGGCAAATTGAAGCTGTATCGTTTTATAAAAAAATGAACTACGATGTTATACCAAACTATGGTCAATATAGAAATATTGACAATAGTATTTGTTTCAAAAAAGACTTAGACTAAAATGAAAAAAGACAATAAAAAAGTAATTTACTGGCTATTAACAGGATGTCTTTTAATATTTATAATGGTAGTTGTAGGTGGCATAACTAGATTAACCCACTCTGGTTTATCTATTTCTAACTACAAGTTAATTTCTGGCACCATTCCTCCTATGAATGATGTAGAATGGAATGAAGCCTTTAATTTATACAAACAATACCCTGAATATCAAAAATTAAATAATCATTTTTCTTTACAAGATTTTAAAGACATTTACTTTTGGGAATGGTTACATCGTGTTATTGGGAGGTTTATTGGTATGGTTTTCTTTTTACCTTTTATTTACTTTTTAGTAACAAAACAACTCACTAAACCAACAATCAAAAAATCTATAATCTTACTCTTTATGGGAGGTTTTCAAGGTTTTTTAGGTTGGTATATGGTAAGCAGTGGCTTAGTAGACAATCCAGATGTAAGTCATTATAGATTAGCAGCTCATTTAACTACAGCTTTTATAACCTTTGCATACACCTTTTGGGTGGCTTTAGATTTAATGTTTCCAATTAGGAAAGTAATTAATGATAGGTTTAAAAACTTTATTAGAATTGCTCTGGCTATATTAGTTCTTCAAATAATTTATGGCGCATTTGTAGCGGGACTAGATGCAGGTTTTATTCACAACCATTGGCCATTAATGAGTAATGGTAAATTTATACATGAAACCGTATATATTGAACAAACTCCGCTTTATAAAAACTTTTTTGAAGGCAAGAGTGGCGTACAGTTTGTACATAGAACCTTAGCATACATAGTTACTTTTTTGATTATTACTATTTGGTATAAATCAAAAAAAATAGAGACCACAACATTACAAAAAAAAGGTATAAATGCGCTTTTAATAATGGTTGGTGTTCAATTTTTATTAGGAGTTCTTACTATAATATTTCAAGTACCAGCTTGGTTAGGTGTTGCTCATCAGGTAGGTGCATTTTTTCTTTTAAGTTTTATGACATTTACCTTGCATCGTTTTAGTAAATAATTGAAAAAAACTTACCTTTGCCTCATATATTTTTACAATGATTTACAGATTTAGAATTATACTTGATAATGATACGGAAGAAGATGTATTTCGCGATTTAGAAATTCGTGAAACAGATTCTTTAGAAGATTTACACAACATTATTACTCAATCTTTTGGTTTTGATGGTAGTGAAATGGCATCTTTCTATATTAGTAATGACCAATGGGATCAAGGTGAAGAAATATCTTTATTCGATTTAAGTGAAGATGGTTCTGCTCGTTTAATGAATGAAACATCTTTAGACAGTGTTGTACATGAAGTACAAACAAAACTTATATATGTTTATGATTTTTTAAGCATGTGGACATTTTATGTTGAATTAGCTGAAATTGTTGATGAAACAGATGGAAATGATTATCCAAATCTTATGTTTGTACAAGGTCAGGTTCCAGAAAATGCACCAGAAAAATTATTTGAAGCAGATAAAGATGATGATTTTGGAGAGTTTGAAGATGGATTAGATATTGATGATTACGAAGATTTAGACTTTAACGAAAATTGGAATTAATAAAGCCCATTAGGTTTTATATTTTCATAATTATGAGTTAAAAAGTCTAATCCGCTTTTAAGAATTTGCCCCATAGTTTTACATTTTTTGAATTTCACGTCTTGTGTATATTCAAAAATTTTCATTTTCAATGAATCTACATATTCATCTTTAGATAGAATATCATGTTCCATACAATCAAGCAACGCACCAATTCTATCATTAAAACTCTTTAGACGCTTTACTAAAATAGAGCGTTCTTCAATTTTATATTGGTCTATAGATAACTTCTGAAACGTATCAGAAACCATTTCAACCATTTTTATATTTTCTTTAAAAAACTGCGGACGATAAATATTAAATTTCCCTTCGTAAGATTGTTGATCAAAATCTATGGCTCTTATTTTATAAACCACATGATCAAAATCATGTGTTGGCACTATCACGTAATTATAAGAACGCATATCTCCTAAAAGACGAATCATACAACGCTCATTAAACTTAACAAATTCTTTTGCTATTTGAGATTTTTCAGCCTTACTGCAATTTGGCAAAAAATCTTTAATAAAAACATCTCCAGGAATACCAGCAATATGCTCTTCTATTAAGGTATTATTATTTACAAGAAAGTTTAAATTGTAAGGAGAAAGCATATGCTCTAATTCTAAACCATATATTCTAGAAGCATCAGCTATTTTTACATAAAAATACGTGAAATTATCATTTAAGATATTTCTAATCTTAATTCTAAAAGGCTTAGAATTTCCAAACGTACAGTAATCAATAGCATCTACACTTAAAAAAGGAAATATACTTTCATTCCCATCAGAATGCAAAATAGTATACACTTTTTTCAAAGACTCATCAATTTCTTCTCTTTCAAATTCGTTATAGTAAACACGTATCCAAAGCGTGTCTTCATCATTTTGATCGTAAACAACAATAGAACCTTGAAACCTCAACAAGTCTTCATAAAAAATAGGAATATGAATATTTCTATTATATTCAGACAAATAATCATGTAACTTATCTATTATAGGGTAAGATGGTTTTCTTTTCGATATTTTTAAATCTTGCATGGCTTATAAAGTTATTTTAAATATAACCTATTACTACAATATAAGCATAAGGAATTTATTAATTTAAAACTATAAGAGAGAAAATATTAATTCTTATTAAAAAATAATCGCAAAAGCTTAATTTTTAATTCAGTTACATTTAATGGTTTATTAGTAAATTGACTATTTAAGCAATAAGAATACTTATTTAACAAAAATTATAATTTATAAAAATATGAAAAGAATTGCCATCAATGGAATGGGACGTATTGGTCGTGCCGCTTTAAAAGTTATTTTAGATACTCCAGAATTAGAATTAGTTGCTGTTAATGATCTTGTTACTGTACATAACGTAGCCTATTTACTTAAATACGACTCAGTATATGGCGTTTACGAAAAAGATGTTACTCATGATGATAACCATCTTATCATTAACGGTAAAAAGATAAAATATTACTCTAATAGAAATCCAGAAGAATTGCCTTGGAAAGAAAATAGTATTGATATTGTAATAGAAAGTACTGGTTTTTTCACACAACGAGAAGATGCCGCAAAACATATTACTGCAGGTGCAGCAACAGTAGTGATTTCTGCTCCAACAAAAAGTGCCGATACTCCAACTGTAGTACATGGTGTAAACTCAGACGCAGGAAAAACAAGTATTTTCTCTTGTGCTAGTTGTACAACTAATAATATTAGCCCAGTAGTTGAAGTTTTAGGAAGGCGTATAGGTATCAAAAAAGCTATTATGACTACAGTACACGCCTATACAGCCTCACAAAACATGGTAGATTCTGTATCTAAAAAGAACTATAGAATGGGGCGAGCTGGTGCAGCTAATATTGTACCTACATCTACAGGCGCAGCTATTGCAACAACTAAAGCCTTACCTCAATTTGCAAACAAATTTGATGGTGTAGCTTTACGAGTTCCTATTCCTGTAGGTTCAATTTCTGACATGACTTTTGTTACCGAAAGACCTGTTACCGTTGAAGAAGTAAACGCCATTTTAGAAGAAGAATCTGTTACAGCTCGTTATGCAAAAGTATTATCTACAACTTATGAACCTATTGTATCTTCAGATATAGTAAAAAGCCCTTTTGCTTCTACAGTAGATTTAAGCATGACTCGCGTTGTAGATGGTGATCTTTTAAAAGTAATGACTTGGTATGATAATGAATGGGGATTTACAAACCAAATGATACGCCAAGTATTAGAAATATAAAAGTATAGTATATTCATAAAATGTAAAAAGCTCAATTTTTAGATTGAGCTTTTTGTTTTTATAAATATTAATGTAACAAATTTATAGCGCCATCGTCTTACTTTTAAACTAACACATACTGGATATATTCAGTATAAAAAACCGCAACTCTTGGAGACTATTTTAACTATTAACAATCTCACAAAAAAATTTGGTTACTTAACAGCTGTAAAAGATTTATCCTTTACTATTGAAAAAGGAAATGTATACGGTATTTTAGGACCAAATGGAAGTGGAAAATCTACCACTCTTGGTATTGTACTAAACGTTGTAAACAAAACATCTGGTGACTTCCATTGGTTTGATGGAACAATCTCGACACACAATGCCTTAAAAAAAGTTGGAGCTATTATAGAAAACCCTAACTTTTACCCATACATGACAGCAGAACAAAATTTAAAGTTAGTCTGTAAAATTAAAGGCGTTCCTTATAGCAAAATAGAAGAAAAACTTGAGGTGGTTGGATTATTAGAGCGTAAAGATAGTAAGTTTAAAACCTACTCATTAGGGATGAAACAACGTCTAGCCATTGCATCTGCTTTATTAAATGATCCAGAAATTTTAATTTTAGATGAACCAACAAATGGTTTAGACCCACAGGGTATTCATCAAATTAGAGAAATAATAAAAAATATAGCTAGTAAAGGCACAACTATTTTGCTAGCTTCTCACCTATTAGATGAAGTTGAAAAAGTATGCTCTCATGTTGTTGTTTTACGCAAAGGTGTTAAACTATATGCTGGTCGTGTTGACGAAATGATTTCTAGTCATGGTTTTTTCGAATTAAAGTGTGATAATCAAGACGCACTGATTAATTTTTTAGAAAACGAATCTGCATTTGGAAAAATTAAAGTTGAAGATGATTTAATAACAGCTTTTTTAAATGAGCCTATGAGATCTGAAGCTTTAAATAAACTCCTATTTGAAAAAGGTATCATATTATCATATTTAGTACAACGTAAAGAAAGTTTAGAAGAACAATTTTTACAATTAACGGACAAGAACTAACATCACCAAAACCACTATCATGCTACGATTACTAAATTTAGAATTACAAAAACTTCTACTTAATAAAACAAGTAAAATCCTCATATTCGTTTCTTTTATTTTGCCATTTTTCGTTATCCTTTTGTCTTCATTAAAAATTAATGTTTTTGGTTTTTTTACTTTAGAATTAGGAGAATTGGGTATATTCAATTTCCCAATTATTTGGCACTTAACTACATTTTTTGCCTCTCAGTTTAAATTTTTCTTTGCTATTGTGGTTGTTAGCATGATTGGAAACGAGTATAGTAACAAAATACTAAAACAGAACTTAATTGATGGGTTAAGTAAGAAAGAATTCGTGCTATCAAAATTCTATACAATTGTATTCTTTTCTTTGGTATCAACTGTATTAATAGGTATTATATCATTCTCTATAGGTATGTATTATTCTAGTTATACAGAAGCCTCCATAATTTTTAGACAAACTGAATTTCTACTAGCCTATTGCCTAAAACTTGTAGCCTTTTTTAGTCTATGCTTATTTTTTGGAATGCTTGTAAAACGATCAGCATTTGCTTTAGCTTTTATATTTATACTTTTTATTATAGAATGGATTTTCTTTGGATTAATTACATGGAAATTCGATCATAGTATAGCAGGAAGTATTCAAAATTTCTTTCCTCTAAAATCTATGTACAATTTAATAGAACAACCTTTCCAACGTATTGCTATGATGAAATTTCCAGACAAAGTAGATTTATCATATGATTACGCAGTACACTGGTATGAAATAACTATAGCTCTTGGTTGGACAAGCATATTTGTCTTTTCATCGTACAAACTGTTAAAAAAGCGAGATTTGTAATAATCTTTTTTGAATATCCGCTTTCACTCATAATCCAGTAATATTTGCTATTACAAGTCTATCAAAGAGTTTATCTTCAAAGTATCTTCGGTTTAATTTATATACAAATTCATTGAGGTATAATTTAAGATACTTTCCTTTTATTTTGTGATAATTACCCAGTAAGTT
>CALKXS010000052.1 GCA_938003745.1 uncultured Algibacter sp. | reverse complement strand
AAGATAGGTTCGAACTTTGCATAATTGTGCCGCTTCTTAACGAGGTTCTACTTCGGCATCTTTTACACTCATAACTCCATTTACTTTTTATCCAATAATGACTATCGTGAGCACATCTTTTACAGACAACTCCTATTTTATATCGCTCTGCCTTAAAGTGATTACGACAGGACTCCTCACTATCAAAATGGGCTGTAAAACTGAAAATATTCATCCTTATTTTTTTATCTAAAATAAGCCTTTTTTATAATTATGCCTAATTACGGATATTCAAAAATATTATTAAGGTTTCTATGTCTATAACGTTCAATCTGGTAAATATTTTTAAGTTTATCATTTATGATTTCTATAATAGATCTTTTTCTAAGTAAAATTTTATCATTCATTGTCATTAAAGAATTCTTCATATTCTTTTTAATATGCGTAACTAAGTACATGACAAAAACTGAAATACATTAGTATCATTTTGATTTTCAGAGTTTAGCGAAACACTAGCCACAAAAGAGAGTCCATATTTAAAGTTACTTTTGACGTTTCTGCCATGTTTTTTGATTGTAATAGAATTGATTTGATGCAAGTATATTCCAATCTTATAGCACCAAACAAAAGCAATCATTACCAGTAAGATCAATTTTTCTATTCTTTCGATATCTTGTAAATGTGTTTTTTAAATATCGAAACCAATAGATGTCATGGCTTTAAAATACATTTCAATTTGCCAGCGTTGTTTGTACTCTTCTTTCGCTTTTTCGGGTTTATTGAGCGATACTATAATCAAAAAATCTTGTTTACCTTGCTTGGGAAGTAGGTTGAAAACAAGACGAGCAACAAGGTTTGCATCTAAACTGTAATTAGCAATAAAGCGCTGTATGCGCCTTAAAGAAGACTCACAGCTAGATTCGGTATCAAAAGCATTAGCTAGCTTTTCAAAAGTAACTGATTGTAATTTGCATAGGGTGATTACAAAATCTGAAATCAGTTTTAATCGTGCTAAATCTATTTTTCCTTATAAATGAGTTCTAAGGACATGAGTTAATTCACTATTTTTAGTGATAACATTGGTTTTATTCATTAGAGGCATAAGTCAAAACACCTATCTAAGGTGTTGAAAATAAATGTTTTAAACTGAATCAATTACGCATATTAAAAACAACATGAAGAACTTTTTAATGACAATGAGTGATAAAATTTTACTTAGAAGAAAATCTATTATAGAAACCGTAAATGATGAACTTAAAAATATTTGTCAGATTGAACATTCTAGACATAGAATCTTTACTATTTTTTTATCAAATATAGTCACAGGTCTTATTCATTATAGATTTTCACCTAAAAAACCAGTAATAAAATATCAATCTGTGAAAACTAATCAACTTGCTTTTTATTAATTGAACTCAGGTTCATAGCTAATACTACTAGCCAATCGAACAGAATGCATGATGTTGAATTTCAATTTATCCTACCAGAGAAACCAACTCAAAACGCTTTTATAGAGCGTTTCAATGATTCATACAGATAAAGGAGTAGTTAATAAATATATTTTTAAATCTTAAATAAGGTGAAGAGGGAACAAACACAAGTTTGAATGGACAATTATAATTACAAAAGACCACACGACGCTTTAGGTAAAATAGCAACAATACAAATTATTGTTTTTAATTCTTCTGGGGCTAGCTCCAGAAGAATTAAAAACAATAATTTTATAGAGAATTTAGAAAATTAGCCAGTGTCATTCTAGGGAAATTTACACATTGATTAACTCTTTAGTTATCTCTGACATATTTTTAATTTTAACGAGATTAATTTCTACCTGCCATTACTCCTCCATCTACGTCCCAAACTGCACCTGTTACCCATGAAGTATCATCAAGCATTAAAAATCGAACTGTACATGCAATATCTACAGGTCTTCCAACACGACCGATTGGATGAAAATCATTGAAGCCTTGAAGATTTTCTTCTATTTTATCTTTATCCATGAATGCACCATAAATTGGTGTCACTACAACGGCAGGAGACACAGCGTTTACTCTAATATTATATTCTGCCAATTCCATTGCAAGATGTTGCGTCATGCTATGAAGCCCTGCCTTTGCCATAGAATATGCAGAAGAAGGGGTTGCCTTAATAGCCTGTTTAGCCCACATAGAACCAATATTTACTATAGAGCCTCCTCCATTCTCTTTCATTATTTTAGCTACCTCTTGAGTAATCAAAAAGAAGCTCTTGTTAAAACCATGGTATATCTCGTAATCTTGAAGTGTATGTTCTAAATATGGCTTTGGATTAAAAAATCCAGCAGCATTCAAAAGGTATTTCACATTGGGAGCAAGACTCCTTAATGAAGTTATGAATTTATTTACTTGAGCAATGTCAAGCAAATCAAACCCTATGGTCTTAATTGAACCTAATGCAGAAAGTTCTTTTTCTACCTCTTTTAAATTCTCTTCTTTACGCCCTGTGACGATTACTTCGATACCTTCTTTTAGTAAGAGCTCAGCTGTTGCTTTCCCCATTCCTGTTGTACCACCTATAATTAATGCTTGATTTTTCATTTCTTTAAATTATTTTAGAATTTTATGTTATTTTTTGTTTATTTTATTTAGAAAAGAGAGTATCTTCAGGATAATGTCTTCAGCATGCTCTTCAAGAGCAAAATGACCTGTATCATAAACATTATACGCAACGTCTTTAACATCCTTTTTGTACGCTTCTGCCCCAGACTCAGGAAAAAAAGCATCATTTTTCCCCCACACAATAAGCATGGGCGGTTGATTCGTTCTTAAATATTCTTGCCATTTTGGATAGGCTTCTACATTTTTTCGATAATCATAAAAAAGGTCTAATTGAACTTCTATCATATCCGGAGAAGACATTCTATGAGCATCTAATATCCAATTATCTGGATTTATTTTATTAGGTTCTTTGACACCATGCGTGTACTGCCATTTAAGACTTTCTTCTTTAAACACACCTTTGAGCGCACTCCTATTCTCAGAAGAATTAGATCTCCATAGTTTTCTTACACCCATCCAAGCCTCACCAAGACCTTCTTCATAGATGTTTGCATTTTTAACTATTAATCCATTAACTTTTTCAGGATGTTTCAAGGCAATTCTAAAACCTATTGGCCCTCCATAATCATGCATCATTAATGTATAAGATTCGAGTCCAAAAGATTGAACGAAATCGTCCATTACATCACCAAGATTATCAAAGGTATAGTCAAACTCTTTAGAGTTAGGAAACTCACTTTCTCCAAATGCAGGGTAATCCGGAGCAATTAGATAATATTTTTCTCCCAATGCAGCTAACACCTTTCTATATTGGTGAGAAGACGAAGGAAATCCGTGCAAAAGAACTATTGCTGGATTTTCTGGATTTCCAGCTTCTCTATAAAAGATATTAACTCCGTCAATATCTTTATTTTTATAAGTTACCTCAGAAGGAGTAATATACTTCTCTACTGTAGTTTTTTTCTCTTCTACACAACTATAATAACAGATAGATGAAAGTACAAATAATACTAAAAGTGCAAATGATTTTAATAATTTCTTCATGGATTAATATTTAAAATATAAAAAGCTTTCTTATTTTATTGAGCACAAAATTAACATAAGAAAAGCTTTTGTTTTTTTCAAAAATTGCCTTGATGTTATAATTATGCGGTTATAGATATTTTATAACTTTATATATCTAGGGTTTTTAATTTTTAGAAAGAAATATATCACTTCTAGGGAGTAATTGTATTTAAATCAAGCTTATATTCATAGAAACGGGAAAAAAATATGATTATCTAACTAACCTATTATTGTTATCAACTTTTCATCTAAATAAGTTCAACTAGCAATTTTTTAATAGCACAGCATAATATCAGAGAAATAGAATCTAATGTTAATCGAATTTTGTCTCAAAATGAGAAGATTAGACATTTATTAATCAAAAACTCTCTTTTAAATAATTTAGGAAAATATTCACTTAAAAATTAAAAAAATGGAAACACAGTATTTAAAACAATTTATGAGTTTAGTTATCGGATTAAGCCTATTTCAAGTAGCAAATGCACAATTACCAGAACCAGGATTCGAAATTGACAAAAAGACAGCTATAGTTATTACAGATCCTCAAGTAGATTTTTTAAGCACCAAAGGTGTGGCTTGGGGTGCTGTCGGAGAAAGCGTGGTAGCAAATAATACCATAGCCAATATTGAAACATTGTTCAAACTAGGTAAACAATACAATATTCAAATATTTGTATCCCCACATTATTACTACCCACATGATCATACTTGGAAGTTTGAAGGAGTTCTTGAGGTACTAATGCATAATATAAAAATGTTTGATAGATCAGACCAATTAAGTTCTAAAGGCTTTGTGAATTCAGGTGCAGATTGGATGCCACAATACAAAAAATATATCGAAAAACCAGGAGTAACAGTTTCTGGCCCACATAAAGTATATGGTCCCGAATCCAATGACCTAGCATTACAATTGAGAAAACAAGGGTTCGACAAGATAATACTAGGGGGTATGTCTGGTAATCTTTGCGCAGAATCACATATGAGAGAGCTTATAGAAAACGGGTTTGAAGTTGCAGTTGTAGGAGATGCTACAGCATCTGCTATACTTCCAGGTTTAGATGGAAATTTGGCCGCACAAACAAACTTTAAATTAATAGCCAGTAAAGTTTATACAACTAAAGAACTTGTTGCAGAATTGGCAAAATAATAAGTTTTTTAGAAAATAAATGTTCACATAACCAAGTCATTCTAAATACAAAAACTTACGATTCCATAATTATTGGAACTATATAAGCTGGACCTTCATTAGCTGCTCCGCTTACCTCTAAAGTGAGGGGGAGTTGTACTATAGGGCGAATGTTTTTTCGTAGTACCTGTGTACCAATGACGGTTGCACACCCACAAAAACTATGATTCCAAGTGCTCGTGTTGCACGTATGATGAATCGAGCATCTGAGTTTGGAATTGCCAATGATGGTAGTTTCAATGTGAACATAAAACAAATAATAGCCAGAAAGGATAACATCATAAAAAGATATGCAATATTTCTTGATAATGAACGACTATGGACTTAAGGTCCATAGTTTCTGGCTGATAACTTAAAATCACCCAAAAGGCCATCATTCCAATATAAAATATGTGTTTTCCCCTTCATCTGGCTTTCCATAATGCTCTAAATACTCGTTTACTACTCGATTAGTTGTATTACCTGTACTCCAACAACCTATCCACCTAAAGTAGTGGTTTCTATATTTTGACTTTAATACTCGACTTAATACATTTTACAGGACGTTTAGATAAGGTATATTTAGCTGCATAATTTAAATTTAGATTATGTCAAGAACAAAGAAAAATTACAGTACGAATTTTAAATAAAAGGCAGTATAATTAAGTTATGCCCGAGCAAGTGTAAAATAGATAAGTGAAGCGTTCGATATTATCCAGATGGCGTAAGGAATCAAAGCGATATGGGAATAATAGTTTTCCAGATAAAGGGGGTTACTAAACAAACATATCAGCAACGGGAAATAGCCCAATTAAAAAGCATTTGAAAGATGCAAAGTTAGAACGTGATATTTAAAAAAAGCGATCAGTATCTTCTCCGAGAGCGACAGGAAAAATTTAGGTTTATAAAGTAGCATAAATTTAAATTTTCAGTTGAGCGGAAAAGTTTCAAAAACTTGGTTGTATAATGAAAAATTAACAACCTTAATAACCACTATTTTTTTAGAAAGCTTTGAAAGTTATGGTGATCTATGAATAAAACAATAGTAGAATTTGAACAAGAAATCAATAATTATAACGTGGCTGTATTACTCTTAAGCATTAGTCCTTTTTTTGTTGCAAGTCCAAATATTTCAACTTTAACTACCTAGACATTAACATAGAACTTATAAGTTCTTATAAAAGTAGTAAGCATTTTTTAAACAAAACAGCATTAAAACAATAAACTAAACCATTAAATTTACGCATCTTTAAAAGATATATTATAAATCTAAATAAAATGACACTAAGCAGAATAGGATTAAAATCAAAAGAATCAGAATTAATTTCGGGAAAATTGAATGAACTATTAGCCAATTATCAAATATTCTATATGAATGCTAGAGGGTTTCATTGGAACATAAAAGGGCATAATTTTTTTGAATTACATACCAAATTCGAAGAACTGTACAATGACTCTTTAATCAAAATAGATGAGATTGCAGAACGCATATTGACACTTGGATTTATACCTGTACATGCCTATTCAGATTATATAAAAACATCAAAAATAAGTGAGGTAAAAAATATCAGTAAAGGAGACAAAGCTATACAAGAAATACTCAAAGGTTATGAAATACTTCTTCCTATAGAGCGCGGTTTATTATCCTTAGCAGGAGAGCATAGTGATGAAGGCACTAGTGCATTAATGAGTGACTATCTACGTG
The DNA here is from genome assembly GCA_938003745.1 of uncultured Algibacter sp. Lineage (GTDB taxonomy): Bacteria > Bacteroidota > Bacteroidia > Flavobacteriales > Flavobacteriaceae > Postechiella. Next base: position 6,227 of record CALKXS010000052.1, on the reverse strand, counting down.
AACAAGAAAAGTTAATATGGATGTTTAATGCTTACCTGAATACCGACTAAGAATGTAGAGATTTATTAAAAATTCAGTACATTGTAAAATGTATAATATTAGCTCTATAAATTTAAATGACAGGAAAACTTCTAATAGTCGAAGATGAATTCGTAATTGCCCAAGATTTAAGAACCATTATCACCAATCTCGGTTATGCGGTAATGGGTCATGCTAAAACAGTGCAAGAAGCACTTCAAAAAATTGAAAAAGAAACTCCAGATTTAGTGTTTTTAGATATTCGTTTGATTGGAGATGAGACAGGGATAGACCTCGCTAGGAAAATTGATAAAAAATATGGAATACCATATTTGTATGTAACTTCTTTTTCCGATGCAGATACACTTGAACAAATGAATAGTACCAATCCTCTTGGTTATATTCTTAAACCTTTTGACGAACGAGATATTAGAGTAGCTCTAGAAATAAGCTTTTCCAAATTACAAAAACCGAAAGTTGACTCGAAAGGAAGCAAATCTGATTCAACAAATACAGACTCGAAAACACCACATATAATTTTAGGTGAGAGTCAAGTAATCCAAGATGCTTTAAAAAAGGTAAAACAAGTGGCACGGACTGACGTGACTGTTTTGATTAATGGAGAAACTGGCACTGGGAAAGAACTTTTTATGCACGCAGTTCATCAAAACTCTACACGTAACGGACATAGTCTTGTGAAAGTAAACTGCGCTGCATTACCGGCAGAATTAATAGAATCGGTATTATTTGGGCATGAAAAGGGAAGTTTTACTGGTGCGACTGAAAAACGTTTGGGAAAGTTTGAATTAGCAGACGGTGGCACATTGTTTTTAGATGAGATAGGAGAACTACCTTTATCAAGTCAATCAAAATTATTAAGATGTTTACAAGAAAAAGAAATTGAAACCATTGGTGGTAACGTATTAAAAAAAGTAGATATCCGAATTATTGCGGCAACTAATAGAGACCTCTCTAAAGAGGTAAAAGAAGGGAATTTTAGAGCAGATCTCTATTTTAGACTTAACATATTTCCAATTCAAGTACCACCCTTAAAGGAACGTGAGAGCGACATAACGTTACTTGCTAACCGCTTTTTAAAAACATTCTCAAAAAAAATAGATAAACAAGTCGATACAATCTCAAAAAAGACCTTGGAGGCTTTTCAAAAATACTCTTGGCCAGGAAATGTTCGCGAATTAAAACATTATGTTGAAAGAGGAGTCATACTTTCTGAAGGAAAAGAGATGTCTATTTCTATTGAGAATGGAACTGATATGAATAATGAATCTACTTATCTGGAAGAATTCCAATTAAAATCATTGGAAGAAATGGAACGCGAGCAAATTATTCAAACATTACAATATTGCAATGGAAAAATAAGAGGTAAAGATGGCGCTGCAGCTATTTTAAAACTACACCCTAATACACTTGACTTCAGAATTAAAAAATTAGGAATAACTAAATAATCTCATGGAAAGATATAAATCAGTAACGTTTAAGACCTTATTTATTACAAGTCTTTTTTTACTGTGCATTTTACAATGTTTTGGACAAGATATATCTATTTCAGAAAATACCGTAAAAACAGATAGTATTAAAAATCAGAAAGAAACAGGAGACCTAGATACACAAATAAAAACCATAATATTACAATCCGAAACATTACAAGACAAGGGAAAACATAACGAGGCAATAACATTATTAACCTCTAATATTGAATTGTCTAAAAAAAATCAAGACGACAAATTCACTGCCCTTCTTCATAAAAATTTAGGAGAGGTTTATAAAGATAGAGCTTATATTACTGGTAAAACATCCGATTTAACAGACGCCAAATTAAACTTCAATGATGCTCTTAAACTTGGCACACCTCATCTTAGTATTGATGAACTCGTAGAAATTTCTTTAGACCTTGCATCTACCAAATACTATACTTGCAATAATGAAGAATCCGCGGAAATATTACTAAATATCATTAATAATTATGAAGATAACCCATATTTAGGTTCATCGCTTCTAGGAAAGACTTATGTCAATATGGCTATGGAATATAGAAAACTAGGTCAAGAAGAAAAAGCTATTTTATTTTTAGAGAAAACTATAAAAACAAATAAGAACCCTATAAATATCTATCTAGCATACAGGATAATAGGTGAAATTCATGAAAAAAACGGGACGCTAAAAGAAGCCAGGGACCTTTATAAGAAAGCTTTAAATTTGATAGATAATACTGATAAATCAAAAGTTTATAATCTGCTGGAACGAATTGGAAACGTTTGTATTCAACTTAAAGACTATAACGCAAGTATTCAATACTATAAAAGAGCAATTGAGAATTCCAAAAATTACCCAGCTTCTTATACTACAATAAGTGTCCCATCATATTATGGTTTAGGTTTGTCTTATTTTTGTAATGGTCAATTAAGTCAGTCAAGAAGAAGAATACAAGAAGTAATTGAATTTCTTTCTGCTGAGGGTAACACTTTAAAACACGATAAATATAGAGAAGTTCTCTGCGATGCTTATTTGCTTATATCTCAAATTGATGAAAAACAACAACGTTATAAAAATAGCCTATTAAATTACAAAAAACATACAAATCAACTTGCTGTAATAGAACGTAGAAATGATAGTCTGTTTAATCTTGAAAAACTAAAAACTATTGAAGAATTAGAACTGACTTTTGAAACCGATAAAAAAGATATGGAAATATCAACACTGAAGGCTAATAATGATTTACAAGAATTGGAAAGCAAACAACAACGCAATTTCGGAATTGGTCTAGTTATTGGTACAATGCTAGTTTTAGTTTTGTTATTCATCGTTTTGAAAGCTCTTAGTTTAAAGCAAAGCATACATAAAACTATTAAAGAGAAATATAAAGAAAATCAATTACTAATGGGTGAAATTCACCACAGGGTAAAAAATAATCTACAAATAATAATTAGCCTTTTAAATGCCCAAATTAACAGTGCCCAAAATGATAAGAGGCTCCAAATCGCACTTAAAGAAAGTCAGACCAAAATAAAGTCAATGGCTATTATACATCAAAGTTTATATAATTCCTCGACTTACACAAAGGTTAAAGTAAATAATTATTTCAAAGAACTTTTAGAACAAGTACAACAGACTTTTCAAACCGATGGGAAGATAATTCAATTTGAAACTGATATTGAACATAAAGAAATAAATATGTCTTTAGCAGTTCCTTTGGGACTTATAATAAATGAATTGATCACAAATTCATATAAATATGCATTCAATCAAATTAGCACAAAAGAGAATAAAGTCTCCGTGCTTTTCAAATCTACGAATGAGCCAAGCACCTATAAATTAGAATTTTTGGATAATGGAATTGGTTTACCTGATGACTTTGATATAGAAAAATTATCTTCCTTTGGAATGCAGCTTGTAAAAGGACTCGTGGATCAATTACATGGTACAATTACTATTACAGAAATCGGCGGTACTGGCTTCGAAATTTACATTCAAGAACCACAAGCCGCGTAGGTAAAAAAAACTGCATGCTAACTGATAAAATTATTTAATATTGAAGCTCAAAAAAAAATACAGCCATTAGCACCTTTTTATCGTGTTTAAAAATCTATTACTCTACACAAGAGAAAACAAAAGCTATGACCAATTTGGACAGCCTTAAACATATTGTAAAAAATTTGGAGCCAGAAGAATCAATCAACCAAATACTAAAAACTTCTAATGTCCCTGGGGAGACTTGAATAAAAATATAGACAGCTCAAGACACTATGCTAACAAAGCTTTAAAAATTAGTTTGAAAAGCTGATAAAAATAAGAAAGAAGTTGAATCTAGAATATTATTGGCCATAACAAAGGCTCTCGAAGGTAATTTCAGAACTAAGAGATTATACAGAGATAGCCGAAAACAATAAAAATAAAAAGGTTATGGTAATTGGCTTATAAAGCTCTTTTATTTGTTTATGATCGAAAACCTGAATTTAGAGAAAGTACAATTTATGGTAAAAAAGCTTATGAACTCTTTGTGCAACTCCAAGAGCCAATAGAAAGCCAATTCAAACAAGGGAACACTTTTTTGGTACGTACTTATTTTGAACTTGGAGAACTTGGAAAATTTGGAAAAGCATTAGTTATTTTGAAAGAACTTTCTTCTTTGGGAAAACTAGTATCAACTCCCGAAAGATCCAAAAGTGGCTACTACTATTCACCAAAACCATTATAAATTAAATTAGTTCGCAAAGATCAAAGTAAACACCTATTTTGAAGAACTCTTGGAACAAATAAAAAGACCTTTTGAAACAGATGTTGAACAAAAAGAAATAAATATGTCCTTGTCCATTCCTCTAGATCTCATAGTAAATGAACTGATTGCAAATTCATATAAATACGCCTTCAAAAATAAAGCTTATATTGCTAATAAAATCGCCATTTATTTCAGGTCTACAGGAGAACCTAACACCTATAAATTGGAAGTGATTGATAACGGAGTTGCATTGCTTGACGATCTTGACATAAAAAAATTATCTTCTTTTGGAATACAACTTGTTCAGGAACTTATTAACCAATTACATAGTAACATTACTAAAGATAAAGGTACTGGATTTGAAATTTATATTCAAGAGCTGCGCGAGTTGCTTAAAAGTAAATACCCTCAGTAGAAGATCTGATTAAGACTCTAGACTCTTCGGTTTCAGAAATGATATTGGCTTTATGAGATAGGGCATAATTATCTGCAATAACTACATCATTTTCCTCCCAAATGTGAGTGTATTTTGCTTTTTCATCAATAAATGCCTGATTAATTATTTGCATAACTTCATTAATATCCTTTATTTCCATGTGTTTATTCGTACTACATGCGTCAACGATTTCTTCAGCGAATCTAAAATCAAAATACATTGTTTTTTTTCCATTGTAAGGATGAGTCCAAAATAACGGATGCGTTACTTTTTCAGTGGCATAAACAACCTTATAATTAGCCCATTTCTCCTTCAAGTCTGCTTTAAGATTTTCATACACATGAGGTAAACTCAGAAATGAAGTTTCATTGCCTATAGAAGGTCTCTCAATCATTTGAAAAACACTTAAATGTGAAGGTCTCTTCTCAAAAGACTTATCGCTATGCCACTGCAATCCAGATTGTTGAGCTTTTGGGAATATCTTTAACACCCTAGGATCAGATGGCCTTGTCGTAGAATAAATTATGGGTGAATCTAAATTACCTAACATTTTAGTAAATCTTATTTGTTCATTTTCAGTCCATGGTTTCTTATTCCTGAGAATAACAAGTCCATATTCTGAAATCAGATTTTTTATATTTTCAATATAAAATTTATTTATTTTTCGAACCCTTGGAACTTCTACAACTTCAACTCCAAAAAATGGAGTAACCTCTTTAATAGATAATTCTTGAGATTCTGAATCCAAAAATCCAAATATACCCATAATGTATTTTTTTTGGTTGGAAATATTTCCAACGTAATTTATATATTTTAAAAAGCAATGCAATTTAACAAAAATTTAAATAAAAAAAACAACTAATAGTTAAACTGATTTAATTACAAAAATCTCTTTCGAGACAATTTGATACCACCATTCTTGAGTACTGCTTTTTTCTTTTGATAAACGAATCTACTCTGGGGCAATATGACACATATCATACAATTTATTTTTCTTATGTAATCAAGTACTCTTTTTATTAAAGCGTCATGTAACTCATCAACATTCAATAATTTTTTTTGTAAAACCAATCGAAATTAATAGCATTAAATCATAACTAAACATATGATACTGAATAAATGCTTTCTGATTACTAATTTGAAGCTCATAAAAATATTTACCATTTTTATTATTTTGTATTAAAGATATTCTAATCATACCTGTCTCTTTATAGATATCATTTACAAAATAAATATTGTAAAATTAACTTGTTTTATTAAGAAAATTTATTGCTATTAGTCTACTCATTCTTCATAATGATTATTTCTATGTACAAAAGTCATCTAAAAGCACATTATATTTAATGATTAAATTACCATACTATCAAAAAATTGCGGATTTTATTAAAGTTTTTTTTGAATGTCCGTAATTAGGCATAATTATAAAAAAGACTTATTTTAGATAAAAAAATAAGGATGAATATTTTCAGTTTTACAGCCCATTTTGATGGTGAGGAGTCCTGTCGTAATCACTTTAAGGCAGAGCGAGATAAAATA
>CALKXS010000051.1 GCA_938003745.1 uncultured Algibacter sp. | reverse complement strand
CTCCTATTTTATCTCACTCTGCCTTAAAGTGATTACGACAGGACTCCTCACTATCAAAATGGGCTGTAAAACTGAAAATATTCATCCTTATTTTTTTATCTAAAATAAGTCTTTTTTATAATTATGCCTAATTACGGATATCCAAATTTCAGTTTAAAAGAAAACCCTTCTTTTAACTTATCTAGTTTATAATCTTCCTTTTCACCAAACATATTTTAACTACTCATTTATGTTTTTACCACAATGTGGACATTCACAGTTTGTTTTACTTTTTGCACCTCATCAATGTAAGCAGAACTTATAATACCTGTGGGTAAAGCAACAATACCAATACCTAATAAAGCAATTATGCCACTTAAAAACTTGCCTAACCCAGTTACTGGATAAATATCACCATAACCTACAGTTGTTAATGTTGCTACGGCCCACCAAAGTGCTTGCCCTATATTATTAAAAGCTTCAGGTTATGCTTCATTTTCTATACTATACATTAATGTAGACGCTAAAACTAACAATATAAAAACCATAAAAACAGTTACTAATATATCATTTCTGGTACTTTTTAATACTTTCCCTATTAGTTTTAAAGACTTAGAATGTCTATTTAGTTTTAATAACCTGAGTAAACGCAAGAGTCTTAAAACTCGCATAACACGCAAATCTATCTTTATTAAATATGGCAAGTAAAATGGTAATATGAATAATAAATCTACTAAGCCTAAAAAAGAAAAAACATATTTAAACCTTGATTTAATAGGGGATAACGTTGGGTATTGAAGATCTGAAATCCAGATTCTTAAAACATATTCTATAGAAAAAATAATTATTGAAACAATTTCAATACCATCAAAAAGCCAACCATATTTTGCATCTATTGATTTGTAAGATTCTAAAAAAGTAGAAATGACATTTAATAAGATTAATCCGGAAATCAAATACTCTACAAGGTAATCACCTTTTCTGTTTCCTTTCTCACTATCTAATAATAGAAATATATTTTTCTTTAATCTCATATTTAGATTTTATAATCTGCTATCTCTTTTAAACCGCCTCTTTTAATCTCCTTAATACTTAAACTTTCGGCATTAAATTCTTGTTTTAACCACTCTAAGCCCATATTTAAATCGAATGATTTATTACAAGTAAAGAAATCTATAGCAATATAATTATGTTCTGGCCAGGTATGAATTGCAATGTGACTCTCTTCAATCACTATAACACCACTAACACCTATTGGAGAGAACGAATGAATTGTAGTATTCACTACTGTTAAGTTTAATAATTTTGCAGCTTTTAAAAGTGTAGCTTCAATAAACTCACAAGAATTTATTTTTTCTGATTTACAACCATAAAAATCAGCTATTGTTTGATGTCCTAAAAATGTATTCATATGCGTTTAAGCGCTTTCTTTTAATATGCTACCAACCCCAAGACAATATCACCCATTCTTGATTATTAAACACGTATTTTTTTAACTCTTTAAATCCTATCGTTTTATGGGCATTTAAAGATCTTATATTTTCACTATCTACCCCTGTAATAAGTAAATTGAAATTAGTATTTAATTCTAATTGCATAAAGTTATAAAACCCTCTAAATATGTCTTGTTTTCTAAAAGATTTATCTACACAAACCAGACCCATAACGATATACTATTTTTTGGATTTATACAGGTATCTATTTTTACAAACATAAATTCTAAAAGCACTATAGCATTTCTAAAATCTTTAAGCATACTTAAGACATACCCAACAACTTTATCATTATGTATTGAATTATATAAGGACATGTATCATACATCGCTTTTAGCACTTCGAAAGTATGACCCACAGATAAAAAACCCTCTTTCTTCTTTAGAAATTAAAGATGGCTATTACCTCTTTGCAATTCAATAATTGCTTGTAACTCTTCATTTGTAGACGTACTTTTATAAATAATACTCATTAATAACCTATTTTCTTATCAAGAAATTTTCTTCCAATTTTTAACTAATAAACCACAACATGTTATAGCTAGTACAGCTAAACTTATAGCTAACATTGTTTTACCATAAATAAAATATCCTGTAGCAAACAAAACACTATATGTACCAATAACACCTAGAAAAAATGCCAAAATCTTATATCCTATATTTTTAAATTTACTTTCGTTACCATAAACTAAGCTTTCAAATTTGGCTAAAGTTTCTTCATCACTTTGTTTTGTTAAGAGAGTTACAACTACCCAACCAATAGTTGTTATTAAAACACCACATACCAATTCTAAATAGCCTGTAATTTCAAACCAAGGTGTTTCTAATTTTCTATTAATAAAAAATACAACTGCAATGATAAATGATATAACCATAGCTGCAATTTCACTATATGGGTTAATTTGTTTCCAAAACCAACGCATAATAAATAATAGTCCGGTTCCTGCTCCTATTTGTAATAGTAAATCGAAAACATCTTTTGCCGATTTTATATAAAAAGAAAACAAGGCAGCACAAACCATTAATAATACTGTTGAAATTCTGCCTACGAATACTTTCTGTTTTTCTGAAGCGTTCTTATTAATAAACCGTCCATAAAAATCGTTTACAATATAGGAACTCCCCCAATTTAATTGGGTTGAAATAGTGCTCATAAACGCAGCTATTAAAGAGGTAAGCACTATACCGATTAAGCCTGCTGGTAAATAAGTCATCATTGCAGCATAGGCTACATCATGTCCTTGCATTTCTTCATTTAAATTAGGAAAGGCTGCATTAATACTTTCTAAACTTGGAAAAACAACTAATGACGCTAATCCAACAATAATCCATGGCCATGGGCGCAGTGCATAATGTGCAAAATTAAAAAATAGTGTTGCCCAAGTGGCATTCTTTTCGTCTTTAGCTGCCAGCATACGTTGTGCAATATAACCACCTCCGCCTGGTTCTGCTCCAGGATACCAAGTACTCCACCATTGTACTGCAAACGGAATAATGAATAAAGTGATTAAGGCTTCTGAATTTGAAAAATCTGGAAGTATATCTAACTTGCCTGCTACATTTTCGTGGTTTAATAAGTTAGACATCCCTCCTATTTCTGGCAGATTTATAATATATATGGTTGCCCAAACTGAACCTACCATAGCAATTATAAATTGAATAAAATCTGTTATTAAAACCCCTTTAAGACCTCCTAGTGACGAATAAATAACCACAATTATTGAAGAATATAAAAGCGCTTCTTGTTGTGAAATACCTAATAGTATATTGGCAATTTTGGCTCCAGCTAAACACACGCCTGCCATGGTAATTATATTAAAGATAACTCCTAAATAAATAGCACGAAAGCCTCTTAAAAAACTAGCAGACTTGCCCGAGTAACGCAACTCATAAAATTCTAAATCTGTAGAGATTCCTGATTTTCGCCATAGTTTGGCATAAAAAAATACGGTTAACATACCGGTAAGCAACATAGTCCACCAAACCCAGTTTCCTGAGATTCCATTTTTTCTAACAAGCTCGGTTACCAAACCCGGTGTGTCTGCTGCAAATGTAGTTGCTACCATAGAAACACCTAGTAACCACCATGGCATGTTTCTGCCAGATAAGAAGAACTCTGTAGCGCTTTTTCCTGCTTGTTTGGAAACCCAAACACCTATAAAAAGGGTTACTAGAAAAAAGGTGATTATTATACCAATGTCTAAGTAAGATAAGTTTACCATACCTATTTTATTTATATATAGAGACTTGGCTAGTTTTAAAACCTGCCAAGTCTAAAGTTAATACTTAAAAAATGTTATACTTTTTTAATAACATTGGTGACAATGCCCCAAATTACGAAGTCGTTTTCACTAGTGATTTTTATAATGGGATAATTAGGATTTTCTGGCTTTAACCAAACCTCATCTCTATCTACTTTAAGGCGCTTTACTGTAAACTCACCATCTAAAAAACAGACTGCTATTTTATTATTTGATGGCTCTATACTCCTATCTATAACTAACAAATCGTTATCATCTAATCCTGCACCAATCATAGATTGTCCACTTACTCGAGCATAAAAAGTGGCTTCTTTGTTTTTAACAAGTTCTTTGTCTAAAGAGAGTCTTTGTTCTTTAAAATCTTCGGCAGGTGACGGAAATCCCGCAGATATTCCTGCATCAAAAAAAACAGTTTCTAAACCATTTGTTGCTTTTGGAGTGAAAAAGGTTAATCCTTTGGATTGATGAAGCATCATAATTATTTATGTGTATTAATTATATTAATTTTTGCAACTTAGTTTTGCTTTTGTGTTAGGGATTAAACGGTTTGTTTGAGCTCCTCGCAGAGAGCGAGTAGTGAAAGCCCTACCCTTGTGGTAACGCCCTTATAATAGCAATTAAAACTAAATATGGTTAAATATAGTTATTTAAAAGATTTCTACCTAGATAGAAATTATCATTTCACTTTAATGATATCATTAATGTTTGTTGTGTATCTTGGAGATAGGCGCTCTTGACGCATTTTCCAGGTGTGTTTTAAGTCTTGATTTCCTAGTTTTATTTTGTGCTTTTCATATTTAGCGTTCAGTTTATCTATAGTATGCATTAGAGGTTTATGCTTGGGGTTTTCTACATCAAACATTTGGAGTTGATAATTATCTGTAGGCACCAAGCCTGTAACAATGACACCTGCTCTTTTATATTTCACTCCTTTTTTGAAAATATGCGTAACGGCTTGTACTGCTTGCTGGCTGATGATTAATGTTGAGTCTGTTGGATAAGACAAACTAACCACTTTGCTTGCTCTATGCTGTTCTGATTTTTTTTTATGCCTATCGCTGCTTAGCATGACGTAAATCATGTGGCAACTAGAACCTTGTTTGCGCAACTTTTCGGCACAACTTGTTGCAAAGGTTGAGATGCGTTCTTTAATATTATCAATATCTGAATACGTGTATTCGAAACTTCGCGTGGTTGCTATGGCTCGTTTTACCTCTATTTCGTCTAACTTTATTTTAGAAATACCTTCTAGATCTTTTTTAAGTTTCCAACCTGTTATAGAAAGGTTTTTGCGTACCCAATCATCATTGAGTTGTGTGAAATCGTAAGCCTTTTTACAACCTTTGGCTTTTAATCGTTTTTGTAAACCACGACCTATACCCCAAACGTTTTCTAGATCTATCCATTTTAAGGACTTAATGCGCTTTTCTTCAGAATCTATGACGTATACACCTTTTGTGGTTTCTGGAAATTTGCGTGCAATTTTATTAGCAACTTTACTCAGTGCTTTTGTTGGAGCAATACCCACTGCGGTTGGTATACCTGTCCATTTTAAAATACGTTGTCGCATTTGATTGCCATAATCTTCAAAGTCATAATTATCAAATCCCTTAAATTCTAGAAAGGCTTCATCTATACTATATATTTCTACATCTGGTGTGAATTGTTCTAAAATAGACATGACCCGACTACTCATATCGCCATACAATGGGTAATTTGACGAAAACACTTCTATTTTATTTACTTTACAAAAACTTTCCCATTTAAAAATTGGAGCTCCCATTGGTAAATTTAACGCTTTAGCCTCATCACTACGAGAAATAACACAACCATCATTATTACTCAAAATAGCAATGGGTTTATGGCGTAAACTAGGTTTGAAAGCGCGTTCGCAAGACGCATAAAAATTATTACAATCTACAAGGGCATACATGGTATAAAATTACAAGTTTTACACTTTATAAATGTCTATAATAAATCATATTTTACTAAAAAGGCATTTTTTATATTTAAATTATGGATAAAACTCTAGTTTATAACGAAAAACAAAGACCTTTATGGTTAAGGTTACTGGCAGCTTCTTTTTTTACTGCGGCTACAGGTCTAGTTATTCATTTTATTTTAACAATGGATTTTTCTTGATAAAAAAGACATTTATATGGACACCTCTAGATTATATACAAATCATCTTTGCTCTTCTATTTTTCGCTATATATTTTTATTTCAATTTTGAAAAAAAAAAACGTTTTAAACGAGAAAAAATAATTGCACCTTTTAAATATGGAAAATGGAAACCGCTACCAGAACTAGAATACGTAGCTTTATTTGCTGTTAACCCAGGTACATTTGAAATCAATCTATAATACAAAAAGAATAAACATTGGGCTATGTATGAAAAATACAATTTTAAAGAAGCTTTTATTATTTTTTTGAATTATCTGAAACATTAAATATTGATTTACTCGATCCTACAATTCATAATAATTTTAGATGGATAGACAAAAAATCATCTAAAGAAATGAGGAAAATGGTACACTTTGAGTAAATAAAGTTAAGTTTAAAATAATTTACTACCTTTTATAATAATATTACCAACACGCTTATATTTTACTTTTTTACCATTGGCACAAAAATAATATACTGCCTTTTCTTTTTGCTCTGAAAACTTTAGTAAAAAAACATCGGCTACATCACACTTATTATCTTTTGCTACTTTCTTTTTTACATGGCTAATGGTAGCACGCCCGCGTTTTAATTTGGCTTGAATTTTACTGTTTAACTTTGGCTCTATGAATCCTTCTTCTAAATAGCAACCACCTTTATTTATTAAATTAGAAACAGCAGAAACCCCATTATTTGCTGGTGTTTCTAAATCTATATACTCCCAAGTAAAATCTGCTTTAAGTAAAACACGCCTACCGTCTTCTGTTTTTACAATATGATTATCTTGAGAAAACCCAACAAAAGAGACAAGAAGCACTAAAACCAAAATACACTTTTTCATAGCAAATAATATAAATTAAAATCGCTTTCAAAAATACAGCTTAATTATTAAAACTAATCTTCAAAATATTCTAAAATATCGGCAGGTTGACATTCTAAAGCTTTACATATAGCTTCTAATGTTGAAAAACGAACTGTTTTGACTTTATCAGATTTTAAAATAGACATATTTGCCGTAGTAATACCAATAATTTCTGCCAACTCTTTGCTTTTCATATTACGCTTTGCTAGTATTAAATCTAGATTTACAATTATTGACATAGCTATATTGTTAAATCGTTTTCTTGTTTTAATAAAACACCTTCCTTAAATATTTCTGCCATTATAAATGCCAAAACTATTACAATAAGTGGTGTTAAAGAAATAGTCATTGCTTTTACGCCTCCAAATTCAAAACTCACAATCCTATAACTTGTTAGCAAAAAATAGATGAAAACATATTTCCCAATACGCCTAAAGGATAATACATTTTTCTTTTCGAAAACCCTAACATCTTTTACTGATGTTAATACGCTTTGAAACGCTTTAAAAGACATAAAAATTAAAATTAATGCGACTCTATATTGTAAATATAAAATATAAACCGACTTTGTTTTTATTTCGTTCATTATATAAACATTAGAATCGTCGCTTTTTTTATCAACTTTCCATTTAGAAATACAAGAATATGTAAATCCTAAATTATTAAAATTCACTTCTTTATTTTTATAAAAGTCTTTATCTACTTGCAAATGAATAAAAAACACTGTCCAAGCTAAAAACATTAATAACAAAACTGCTCTTGTTATTTTACAAAATATAACGGCAAAATTTAAAAGTAAATTCCTTTTCATTCTTAAAATTATTGTTTAATAATAATTAAATTCAACTTTTTTTTAAAAAATTAATTGAGTTAGTCATTTAAATTCTGTATTTTAAAGCCTTTAAAATGAATAACATGGATAATTTTGAATGTCAAAGTATACTAAACTTTATAAAAGAACTACAATGATGAAGCATGTAAAGCATATTTGTCAAAAATAAAATGGTCAGGCGGTTTTATATGTTCAAAATGCGGTCATGATAAAGGTTGTGAGAAATCAGGTTATAGATATCATTGCTATAAGTGTAATCATGTGGAAAGTGCAACGGC
>CALKXS010000050.1 GCA_938003745.1 uncultured Algibacter sp. | reverse complement strand
TAGCAACAATTGTTGCGTTAACACATTGAATGCAGAACTCTTACGCTTTAAATTATAAAACACCTGCTGAAAAAGAATTAGAACTGAAAATTAAAAACATGAATAACGTAGCATAAAAAATAGTACCAAATTTATTAGGTAGTCCATACCTTTGGCTTTTTTGTTAGTAATGACGGTGTATAATTCACCTTTAGATAAAGCAGTTTCATCAATAGATCAATAGATAGATATTCCAATCTCTTTGTATAGTTTGAGTGGTTTTATCGAGCCATCTACGACGTTTTATATGAAGTAATACTGTTTTATCTCGTAAAGGAAAGTCTTCTATTGTAATCTCTTTATGAAAAGCATAACCTAATTACAATACCTGAAGAAAACTCTTTGAGAGCCTCTGTTTTTTCTTCAAAATAAAAATGTAGATCTTTACCTTGTACTTTGTGATTATCCAAATCAAAATGTTCGGTTAATAACTCATGAAATATAAGCTTTAATATCTCTAATGATAATTCCAATTGAACCTACTTTTTTAGAAAAACTAAGAATTCAAATTAATTAACACACAAATTTTTATCTTGATACATCGTTAGGTTGGATAGTTTTTCATAATGTTTTTTATTTCAAAATTTATAGAAAATAAATCATATATGAAAAGCTTTCTGTGACTTTAGAAGAATGTTCCGAATGGTAAAAAAGTCATCAATTTATCTTGATTAAAAGGTAAATTGGTGACTTTTTTTATAATCAAACTGCTTTTTAGCTGAATAAGCCTGATTATTTAGAAGCCTAAGATTTTACTTTCTCAACAATGTTTTTACAAGCATCAAAATAAATACCAACATCTACGGCGTAAGAAATATATCTTACACCTAAGTCTATCCATTGTTTAGCAGACTCTGGAGTTTCAACAAATGTTCCTACTACCTTTCCAAGATGAGCAGCCTTTTTTACAATTTCCTTCATCTGAGAGATTACCTTTGGATGGTTCACTTGACCTGGTATACCACATGATTGAGACATATCATATGGACCTATAAAAATAACGTCAATACCGTCAATTTTAAGTATTTCGTCAATATTATTAAAGGCTATATTTCCTTCTATGTGAATAATAGTTCCTGTTGTTTTGTTTGCATTACCAAAGTAATTTTCTTTGGGCATGGCAGCGTAATCTGCAGCCCTAACATATCTACAAACACCGCGAGCTCCTTGCGGAAAAAATTTAGCAGCTTTAACAACACGTTCAGCATCAGCAGACGTTTCAATTTGTGGCACTTGTACGTAATCTGCACCAATATCTAACGCTTTAGAAATCATGTTTTCATTGATTTCAGGGACTCTAACAACAGATACGATTCCTTTTGCTTGAGCAGCTCTAATATGGCCCTGTACTGTTTGAATGCTATTTGGACCATGTTCTAAATCTATTATAACAAAGTCAAAACCAGCAAATGCAGCTACTTCAACTAAAGCTGGATCACTCACTTTCATGAATGGTCCCACAACAAATTCTTTATTCTCGAATAAATTCATCTTCTTAATTTTATAATTTTATTAATAAATAAAATACTTGTATATCAATCTCTGATTGTCCAGAGATAATATGCAGGCATGTTTTTAGTTAACAGATATTAAGTCTTTTTACCATTCGGCAAAACTTCCGTCTTCATGTCTCCAAATAGGGTTAGACCAATCGTGGCCTACTTTTTGAGCTTCACGTAATTTATCTTCATCTATTTCTACTCCTAATCCAGGTTTTTTAAGTAGGTTTATGTAGCCATCTTTAATATCAAACACTTCTGGATTAGACATGTAATCTAAAATGTCATAACCTTTATTATAGTGTATTCCTATACTGCTTTCTTGAATAATCGCATTTGCAGATACAAAATCTACATGTAAGCAAGAAGCTAAAGCAACAGGTCCAAGAGGACAGTGGGGAGCTAAAGTAATGTCATAAGCTTCTGCCATTGTAGCAATGCGTCTCGCTTCTGAAATTCCTCCAGCATGACTTAAATCTGGTTGAATAATATCTACTACGCCTTGGTGTAATATATCTTTAAAATCCCATCTTGAAAACATGCGCTCACCTGTAGCAATAGGTATACTTGTGTATCCATATATGTGTTTTAAGGCGTCATTGTTTTCTGTTAAAACAGGCTCTTCAATAAACATAGGTTCATAAGGAGTTAATTCATCTATCAATCGTTTTACCATGGGTTTATGAACTCTACCATGAAAGTCTAAGCCTATATCTAAATTGTATCCAAATTCTTCTCTTAATAGTTTTATATTGTTTGCTACTTTTTTAACGTCTTTAATGGAAGAAACCCACTCCATAGCTCCAGTGGCATTCATTTTTACAGCTTTGAAACCATCTTTAACTTTTTGGTGTGCTTGTTCTAAAACTACATCTGGATTATCACCTCCAATCCAGCAATACATTTTCATTTTATTACGAACAGCTCCTCCTAAAAGTTCATGAACAGGTACGTTTAAATACTTCCCTTTTATATCCCATAGTGCTTGATCAATTCCTGAAATAGCACTCATTAAAATTGCCCCACCTCTATAAAACCCACCACGGTATAAAATTTGCCATATATCTTCTATTTCATTTGCGTTACGCCCAATTATAAATTTCTCTAATTCTTTTACGCATGCTGCCACTGAATCGGCTTTTCCTTCTACCACTGGCTCTCCCCAACCAATAATACCGGATTGTGTGGTTATTTTAAGAAATAACCAACGAGGTGGTACTTTAAATAATTCTATCTTAACAATTTTTAAATCGTTCATTTAATTCTGTTTTTTGTTATTTATGAGGTAAAACATGTTGTATCTTTGAGATTTTAACGTGTTAAATTTGTGATTTTAGATCTACTATATTATTGATTTTTTATTGAAATATAATAATAAAATGTAAGTTTACAATTTTTTATATTAAAAATGAAATATTAAAATAAAGCTTTTTAGCATATTTTTTTTGTTATTCTTAGATAATAGTTATATCTCTTTATTAGATGTGTATTTCTTTAAGGATAAATCTTATTGCTAAGATAAATAATTGACAATAAAAGACACTTGCCAGATGAAGGCAAAATATTTTTATGAAATAATTAAATTATTAATTTATTAAAATTTATATGAAAACAGTAATGATATTGGGAGGACTCAAGGGAGTTGGTAAAGAAGTTCTTAAATCCTGTTTAGAAAAAGGATATAATGTCGCTTTTTGTGGTAGAAAACCTGATGAAGGAAAAGAGCTTATTAAAAATTTGCAAGTAGAAAATAGACTTTATTTTCATCAATTAGATTTAAACGTCACTAATGAAATTGAAAATTTTGTTAATCAAACTATAAAGAAATTTAATAAAATAGATGCTTTAGTTTTATATGCTGGGATAACACCTGTAGCTTCTATATTAGAAACAGAAGAGGATCTTTACGATAATGTTTTTAATGTGAATCTTAGAAGTCCTTTTTTTTTAATTAAACATGTGTTAAAACATATGAAATTTGCAGGGACGGGTTCTATAATATTTTTTGGGTCAGCCCATATGGATTATGGTCAGAAAGATAGAGCTGCTTACGCGCTTACTAAAGGAACTCTTTATACATTATCAAGGCATTTGGCACATCATTATTCTCAATATGGTATTCGCTCTAATTATATAGTAATGGGTTGGACAAGTACAGAAGGAGAGTTGAAATTAAGAAATGAAGAAGGGGTAACTACAGAAGAATTAAAACGAAAGGCAGCAGAAGAGCTTCCAATGGGGCGTATGTTGTCTCCCTTAGACCCTGTACCTGCTGTAATGTATTTGATTTCTGATGACTCAGCCATGACAACAGGATCTAAGATAAGAATAACTGGAGGTGAATATATATAAAAAACTTATTTTATGAATCCATCTTTAGTTTTTAATTCAAACTCAGAGCTTTTAGAAGGTCCTGTTTTTGATAAAAAGAATAATTACCTATATTTTGTATCTATTTTAGATTGTTTGGTGTATTGTTATAACCCTGTAAATAAAGAGATTCTTAGTGTTAAACTAGATTCTCCTGTGAGCTGTGTTTTCTTTGTAGAAAGAAAAGTAATTTTAGTTTCTTCTAAAGATGGCTTTTTCGAAATTGATTTCAATACGTTGGAAAGGAAATTTGTTTTTCAAATAGACATAAGTAATGATGTAAGATATAATGATGGTATTCAAGATGACTTAGGACGAGTTATCATAGGAACTATGGGATATCCTGAGATAAAAAAAAATATAGGGAATGTTTTTTCATATTATAAGGGTGAGTATAAAACCATTATTAAAAACACTACAATTTCTAATGGTTTAGCCTTTTCTCATGACGATAAGTTTCTTTTTTTTATTGATACACCAACAAAAAAGGTAGCAAAGTATGCTTATAATTTAGAAACTGGTGAAGCTGACTTTATATCAAATGTGATAGAGTTTAAGACATCGAGTAGTCCTGATGGTATGTGTATGGATAAAAATGGCATGTTATGGATTGCAGAATGGGGTGGTGCTTGCATTTCTAAGTGGAACCCTTTGACTGGTCAAAAAATAGATGATATCAAATTGCCGTGTACTAATGTGACGTCATGTTGTTTTGATAATGATGGCAATTTATATATTACCACTGCCAAAAATGACCTTGAAGAAGAAGTTAATGCTGGTGGATTGTTTTATGTTAAATTAAACTAAAATATTTAGTTACCCATCAGATATACAATTTATAAAATAAGTCTTACTTAATTATTACTATGGATTTTAATTTGTAGCATGAGTATTATTTATTAAAGATGTGTCTCTTTTTTATAATTTAATACGTGTGTAGTATGAATCTAACTTACGAAAACAGTGTTTCTTTATGTTCAATATTTTTTGTTTTAGAAAGTAAATTTTCTGTTTTTTAAGCTAAAACAAAAAATAAACCTTATAATTACAAAGGTAAAACCCTAACTAATCATGTCGGATGATTAATAGATTTGGTAGGCTATTAATTGTTATTTTCTCAGAGCAAATAATTTTTATTAATAAGTCCTAGATGTTCTAGATCTAGGACTTCATTTTTATAATAGAAACACGCTTCGTTAAAACACTCTCTCTAAATAAGTTATGCAGTTTAAATTAAACCTCTTATCCTTTATGTCTTCAATATTAAAATCTCCTTTAGAATACGTTTTCTCGTCTTTAAGATAACAATAGATAATTATGGTACGTAGTTCGGCATAAGAAATTAGAATTACAAGTATTCATTATTATTTTTTGAGTTACACACTTAGTGTCTGTTTTATATTTTCTTGATATATTGGTTTAGCAAGAACCATTCTTTCTATTGTTTTATGAAAAATACCGTTTTTAAATTGAGAACGATTAATCCTAAAGCAAAATTCATCAAAGTAAGCTTGTAT
>CALKXS010000049.1 GCA_938003745.1 uncultured Algibacter sp. | reverse complement strand
TTACTGGGTAATTATCACAAAATAAAAGGGAAGTATCTTCAATTATACCTCAATGAATTTGTATATAAATTAAACCGAAGATACTTTGAAGATAAACTCTTTGATAGACTTGTAATAGCAAATATTACTAGATTATGAGTGGAAACGGATATTCAAATAAAGTAATTATCAACTTGGACATTAAAACATATTTAAATAACAATTTCTAACTACAAGTTCTTATGTCTTTGTTGCTAAAATCATATCTTTGCATAAATGAATCTAAATTCAGACAAAGCAGTTAAAAACTCAATAATATTTGAAATTAAAACTACTTAAAAACGTCTAAGTAAGAAATTAAATTTTACAGATGAAACTTTTATTAATAACCATTATTTTACTTGGATTAGGAATTGCCGGTATTGCAATAAAGATTTGGGCAAAAAAAGATGGCAAATTTGCTGGAACTTGCGCTAGTCAAAACCCTATGCTAAACAAAGAAGGTGAGTCTTGTGGTTTTTGTGGCAAAACACCAGACCAATATGCTAATTGTAACGAAACTCAACACTCGTAACTTTTTATGGGGTATCTTGATTTTGTATTCTATACATTTATCGGTGTAGTTCTTATTCAAGTTATATACTATATTTTTCTTTTTGGCAAGTTTGCTTTTAGTAAAGAAACAAAGCAAACGCCAACCGACAAATATCCTATTTCTGTCATAATTTGCGCAAAAAATGAAGCTGAAAACTTAAAAACATTTCTGCCTTCAATTATTTCTCAAGCCTACCCTAATTTTGAAATAGTTTTAATAAATGACGCTTCTTATGATGACACTCTAGATGTCATGGAACGTTTTTCTGAAAACCATTCTAACATTAAAATTGTAGATGTAAAGAGTAATGAAGCTTTTTGGGGCAATAAAAAATATGCACTTACACTAGGTATTAAAGCTGCATCTTACGATCACTTTTTATTCACTGATGCCGATTGTGAACCTGTTTCTAGAAGTTGGATTTCAACAATGTGCACAAATCTAAATCAAGAAAAAAGTATTGTTCTTGGCTATGGTAGCTATTCAAAAATCAAAAATTCATTTTTAAATAAGCTAATTAGATTCGAAACGTTGGTCACAGCAATTCAATACTTATCTTTCGCCAAGTTAGGAATTCCTTATATGGGCGTGGGGCGCAACTTAGCATACACAAAAAAACAATTTTTTGATGCCAAAGGTTTTATTTCACATATGAAGATAAAATCTGGAGATGATGATTTGTTTATAAATGAAGCGGCTACAAAAAAAAACACTACTATTTGTATTTCCAAAAACAGCTTTACGACATCAATACCTAAAAAAACTTTTGCTACTTGGACAAAGCAAAAGCGTCGTCATATATCTACAGCCAAGCATTACAAGCCATTACATAAAATACTCCTATCAATAACTTATGCTTGTAACATATTATTCTGGGGGCTTACAATCGTATTACTATCACTAAATGTAAACTGGGAAATTGTTATAGCATTAGTTGTTTTAAGGCTTTTGGTTCAATATACTATTTATGGCGTTTCTGCAAAAAAACTAAATGAAAGTAATCTTTTAATTCTACTTCCTTTTTTAGAAATATTTTTAATTACTTTTCAATTTATTATATTTATAAATAATCTCATTACAAAACCAAATCATTGGAAATAAAAGAAGCCATTATACTTGCTAAACAAAATGATCAAAAAGCATTTAACTTTCTGTTAGATTTGTTTTGGGACGATGTTTATGGCTTTCAGTTAAAACAAATTCAGAATGAAAATGATGCAGAAGATGTAACGATCCAAACCTTCTCAAGAGCCTTTAATAGAATAGAAACATTTGATGAAAACTACAAATTTAAAACTTGGTTAATCACTATTTCTAAAAATATCCATATTGATTTAATAAGGAAAAAGAAAAATTCTATTTCCGGAATAATAACCAATGATGATAAATATGTATATCAAATTTTGGATGAATCGCCTTCAGCTGAAGATAAATTAATTACATATCAGCATTTAGCAAAACTACTACGTGATATTAAAAAGTTAAAACCTCATTATCAAGAAGTTATTAACTTACGTTATTTTCAAGAATTAAGTTATAAAGAAATATCTATTCAACTTAAAGAACCAATGAATAATATAAAAGTAAAATTGCTTCGTGCAAAAAAGCTTCTTGCAGAAATTATACAAAAAAATAAGTGATTACTAAACTTAAAAATTTAGGCCCAGGTTTATTATTTGCAGCTACAGCAATTGGAATATCTCATTTAGTCCAATCTACACGAGTTGGAGCAAACTTTAGCTTAGGCTTATTTGGGGAGTTATTAATTGTTAATCTATTTAAATATTCTTATTTCAATACAGTTCAAGATACGTAAGAGAAAGTCTATTAGATGGTTGCAAAAAACTAGGAAAAGATATGCTAACTATATATTTCATACTTAATCTTGCAACTATGTTTATCATTAAAACCGCAGTAACCATAGTTACCGCTGGTTTAACCTCTACCCTTTTTGGAGATTTTTTAAGCATAAAAGCGTAGACAGTAATAATTATAATAATTTCTTTATGTTTATTGGTTTTAAGGAAATATAAACTGTTATACAAATCCATAAAAGTTATTATCATCACATTAACCTTGAGTACAATTCTAACCATAAGTATAGCTTTAACTAATAATACATCTCCAATTTCTTTTACTCACGTACTACCCAAAAATAGTTTAGAAATAGGATTTCTTATTACTTTTAAGAGTTAGATACAAACACCGTTAGATGTTCCTGTATGACATGTACTTTGGGCTTTAGAAAAGAATTGATATTTAAATAATTACAATACTAAATTTTCTCTTTTTGATTTTAACATAGACCATTTAAGTACCATAATTTTAGGCATTGTTTTTTTACTTTTAGAAGCCCTTGCTATGCTTAATAGTCGTGAAGCATTTAGCAATTCAGCTTCAAAATTTTCAGGATAACTTATTAATATGTACACAATAAGCTTAAATAATTGGGCATATATAATTATTGGAATAGCAGCTTTTACAACAATTATTTAGTATTACACTAACTACTTTTAGATGCATCTCCTAGAGTTATGGCAAAAGCCTCCACTTTGCTGCACAAAAAAGACACAGATTTCAATTATACGTTTTGGATAAGTTTCTTATCAATTAGTATTGTTTTTATTTTCCTCTTCTTAGCTTCGGAAATAGATTTACTAACAATAATAGCAACCATTCTGTCTTTTGTTACCGCACCATTTTACGCCATAATAAACTATAAATTAATATCAAGTAAGCACACGCCTAGAAATTGGCATCCTTCAAAAAAATGCATGTTTTTAGTGTACTTAGGGTTCTCTTTCTAATAGGTTTTAACGTTTGGTATCTAACCACTTTATAAGATAGTTTTAATAGAATACTTCGTATCTTTGTGCCTTTATTTATAGAGATATGAAATCTGATATTACTTCAAATATATTACCTGAAAGACAAGCTAAACCAAAATGGCTTCGTGTTAAGCTTCCAATAGGAAAAAAATATACAGAACTAAGAGGTTTAGTTGACAAATACAAACTAAACACAATATGCACTTCTGGAAGCTGCCCTAATATGGGTGAATGTTGGGGAGAAGGGACTGCAACATTCATGATTTTAGGAAATGTATGTACTCGCTCTTGCGGATTTTGCGGTGTAAAAACAGGAAGACCAGAAACCGTAGATTGGGATGAACCAGAGAAAGTAGCACGTTCTATTAAAATTATGCAAATTAAACATGCTGTATTAACGAGTGTTGATAGAGATGATTTAAAAGATATGGGAAGTATTATGTGGAGTGAAACTATTAAAGCGATTCGAAGAATGAATCCTAAAACAACTTTAGAAACTCTTATCCCAGATTTTCAAGGCATAGAACAACACATAGATAGAATCATAGATGTAGCTCCAGAAGTGGTATCACATAATATTGAAACAGTAAGACGATTAACTCGTGAAGTTCGCATTCAAGCAAAATACGACCGTAGTATGGGCGTTTTAAAATATTTAAAACAGCAAGGACAACGCAGAACCAAATCTGGCATTATGCTTGGTCTTGGAGAGGAAAGGGAAGAAGTTATTAAAACTTTACACGATTTAAAAGCTAATGATGTAGATGTTGTAACTATTGGACAGTATTTACAACCTAGTAAAAAACATTTGCCAGTAAAACAATTTATTACTCCAGATCAATTTAAAGAATATGAAGAAATTGGTTTAGAATTAGGCTTCCGTCATGTAGAAAGCAGCGCTCTAGTACGTTCTTCTTACAAAGCTCAAAAACACATCAACTAAATATATGATTAATGTTGCCATAAATGGTTTTGGAAGAATAGGAAGACGTGTTTTCAGACTATTAGAAGCCCATAAAAACATACAAGTTGTTGCTATAAATGATTTAGCCGATGCTAAAACATTAAGTCATTTATTAAAATATGATAGTATCCATGGATTGTTTGATGGTATTATCTCTAATCATGACAATCATATTATCGTAAATAACAGAAAGATAGCACTTCTTAATTCAAATCATCCAAAGCACTTAAATTGGCAACCTTTTAATGTTGACTTCGTTATAGAATCTACAGGGAAGTTTAAAGACAAAACAGATTTACAATATCATATTGATAACGGTGCAAAGAGAGTTATTTTAAGTGTACTGGCTATTGAAGATGATATAAAAACCATTGTACTTGGTGTTAATGAAGATAGTATTGATGGTTCAGAAAACATCATATCAAATGCATCTTGCACAACAAATAACGCTGCACCAATGATTGATATTATAAATAAACTTTGTGGTATAAATCAAGCATATATAACAACGGTACATTCATATACAACAGATCAAAGTTTGCATGATCAACCTCATAGAGATTTAAGACGATCTAGAGCTGCTGGTCAATCTATAGTTCCTACAACTACAGGAGCAGCAAAAGCACTAACAAAAATATTTCCAGATTTGGCCGATGTTATTGGAGGTTGTGGCATTAGGGTTCCTGTTATAAATGGCTCACTTACAGATATTACTTTTAATGTAAAAAAAACCGTTACTATTAATGATATTAATAGCGCTTTCAAAACTGCTTCAAAAAAACAGTACAAAGGTATTTTAGAGTATACTGAAGACCCTATTGTTTCCATTGACATCGTTGGAAACACGCACTCTTGTGTTTTTGATTCGCAAATGACATCTGCTATAGGTAACATGGTTAAAATAATAGGATGGTACGATAATGAGACGGGGTACTCTTCAAGAATTATTGATCTACTACGCTATCTACCGAAAAAAAAGTATGCTTTATCGAATAAATGATTATATTTACCCATATCATTACCTGAAAAATGTTCCAAAGAACCAAACATATAAGTATTTTATTCTTACTGATAAGTTTGAATATTTATTCACAAAATTCTATTTCAGAAGATCCTGAGATATTACAAAACAATATTGACTACAGTATTTCACAGTCTGAAAAGGACATTGCAAACTATAATTATTTTGAAGCTCAAAAAAAACTTGACGAAGCTCTAGATATCGCAGAAAAAGGACATATTAAAAAGAGTATTGGATTCATATACACTCTAAAGGGAAAACTTGAATTAATTATAGAAGAGCAAGATAAAGCGATTCAATCTATATCTAGAGCAATTGAAGTACAACACCTTATAAATGACAATACCAACTTAGGCAAATCTTACAAAATATTTGGAGACATATATGTTAGCAAAAAAAAATACCACCTAGCCTTAGACTCGTACACTGCTGCAAAGTCAAAATTTCAAAAAGAAAACCTAGATAAAGATCTTGCAGAAACATTACTATCAGAAGGAAAAACATATATTCTTCTAAATAATCATAGAAAAGCTAGAAAATTAATAGAACAATCTGTTGTCTTATCTAAAAAAGGAAACTACTCTAAAATACTAAGTAATGGCTTAATTACTCAAGGAAAACTTTATACTATCCTTAGAGACGATCAAAAAGCTTTAGACTTAACAAATGAAGGAATACAATTAGCTTTAGAAAATAAATACATAAACATCATTAATGATGGCTATTTGGCTTTAAGCATAATTAATGAAAATATTGAAGATTATAAAACTTCAAATATTTATTTAAAAAAGTATAATAAACTATCAGATTCTCTAAGAATATTTAAACAAGCAAATTTAACTACAGAAAAAAGAACTGAGGTTTTAATGAATGATCAATCTGAAAAGTTAAAAGAAACAGAAAAAGAATTAGGTGAAGAGAAAGATAAAAATGATTTAGGTACGCTTATATCAATATTAAGTGTAGCATTAATTACAATTTTATCTTTATTAACACTTTCTCTATACAAAAATAATAATATTAGATTGAAAACCAATAATATGCTTCATAAAAAAAATGGAGAACTTATTATTGCTAAAGAAAAAGCAGAACTTGCATCTAAAACAAAAGCAAACTTTTTATCTACTGTAACACATGAGTTAAGAACACCTCTTTATGCCGTTACAGGTTTAAGTAATATGTTACTGGATGAAAACCCAAAACCAGAGCAAGTTCAACATTTAAAATCATTAAAATTTTCTGGAGATTATCTATTAACCTTTATTAATGATATTCTTCAAATAAATAAAATTGAAGCTAATAAAGTTGATATAGAGCCAGAGTCTTTCAACCTCAAAAAGAAAATTAGCAATATTATTTTATCACTAAAGAATTCAGCTTTAGATAATAATATAAAAATACATTTTGAGTATGATAACGATCTTCCAGAAAACTTCATGGCTGATCAATTGAAAATTTCTCAAATACTAATTAACCTAATTGGTAACTCAATTAAATTTACTAAAGACGGAGATATCTGGATTCGTGTTTACAAAATCGAAGAAGAAGACAACATATACAGCCTACGTTTCGAGGTTGAAGATAATGGAATTGGAATTACAAAAGAAAAACAAGAACATATGTTTGAAAGCTTTTCTCAAGGTTCTATTCAAATTAATCGTAAATATGGAGGTACCGGTCTTGGTCTTTCAATTGTTAAAGGTTTAATTGATATTCTTAAAGGAAAAATATATTTAAAAAGCATATTAGGAAAAGGAACTACCTTCTTTTTTGAAATCCCTGTAGAATATGTTAAAGACGAAGAAGTTAAAAAGAAAAAGAAAGAATTATTTAAAGGTGATGTTGATGAATTAGATCTTACTAAAGTTAAAATATTAGTAGTTGAAGACAACAAAATTAACCAAATGATTACCAAAAAGATTCTGGCTAAAATGAATCTTTATTGTGAAATTGTTGATAATGGTGAAGGTGCTGTAGAATTGATAAAAACTAATACTTACGACATTATTTTGATGGATATTCACATGCCAGGAATAAGTGGCATGGAAACTACAAAACGTGTTAGAGCATTTGATAAGAAATTAACCATATTTGCTTTGACCGCTGTTACTATTGAAGATAAGATGCATGAATTTGATGAGGCCGGATTTACAGGTATCATCCCAAAGCCATTTAAGCAAGAAGAGTTTGAGAAAAAACTTTATAATGCTTTAATCTCAAACAAGGAATCTTCTGCCTCAGCTTAGAAAGAATTCACAAAAGTCTTTATTATATTATTTAACTTAGTTTCATTATCAATAACAACAGTAATTGGTAAATAGAACAATTTATGTTTGAATGTATTATACTTTTTTAATCTCATAAAGTCTTTTTCTGTAGTTATAAGTAACTCTTTATTTTCAAAGATTTTTATATCTTCTTCAGAAAAATTATAATGATCTTTATAAATTAAATGTTCAAAATTCAAGCTTTTGCTTTCTAGAAAATTTCTTAAAGGTATTGGATCGGCTATTCCTGTAATTAAAGTAAACGTAGGTAAACTTTCAAGCTTTAATGATTTGGTTTCATTTTCTACCTCTACAGAATATTGAATATCACTAAAAAATATATTTTGATTTGTCTCTGGCTTCATTTCAGCAATAATTTTATTCCTTTCATTATCAGAAATATCAAAAGGACATTTAGTAATAATAATAATATCTGCCCGTTTTGCTCCAGACCTTGGTTCTCTTAAATCTCCAGTAGGCAAAACAATATCCAGAGTATATAAATTAGAATATGTGGTTAGCATGATATTAAATCCCGCTTTAACTTTCCTATGCTGAAAAGCATCGTCTAATAAAATAACATTAGGCGAGCTATTTGAAACTAATAAATTCTTTATACCATTATTTCTATCTACATCAACAGCAATTATAGCTTCGTTTTTAAACTTCGTGTAAAATTGAAAAGGTTCATCACCTAGAATATCAGCGTTAGATTTTTCATCCCCCAATTGAAATCCTTCAGATTTTCTTTTATAGCCACGACTTAATGCTGCTACTTTATAATCATCCTTCAATAATCGAATTAAATATTCAATCATTGGTGTTTTTCCCGTGCCACCTGTACTTAAATTACCAACACAAATAATAGGAAAATCATAAGAAACAGACTTTTTAATATTCAAATCAAAAAGTTTGTTACGCAACCACGTTACCAAATAATAAATCGGCACAATAGGGAATAATATTTTTCTAAGTAGCTTCACAACAACGAAAATATAATATTTATATTTGTTTAACATAAGTTCTAACTTAGAATTTATCTTTTAACCAATACTTAAAAATAAAATATGATTGTTCAAGACGTCATAAATCATTTAGAAGAACTTGCACCCTTAACCTACGCCGAAGATTTTGACAATGTTGGCCTTTTGGTTGGTGATAAAAAAACAAAATTGACAGGTGTTCTTGTTACTTTAGACACCCTTGAAGCTGTTATAGACGAAGCTATTGAAACAAATTGCAATTTAATAGTAAGCTTCCACCCTATTATTTTTAAAGGTTTAAAAAAAATAACAGGAAAAAATTATGTGGAACGTGTAGTATTAAAAGCCATTAAGTATGATATCTCTATTTATAGCATCCATACAGCCCTAGATAATGCACTACAAGGTGTAAATGATATGATTTGCAATCAATTAAAGCTAATCAATAAACGCATATTAATTCCGCAAAGCGAAACCATAAAAAAATTAACGACTTACGTTCCTAAATCCGAAGCTGAAGCACTTAGAGCTACTTTATTTTCTGCAGGAGCAGGAAGCATAGGTAATTATAAAGATTGCAGTTTTAATGTTGAAGGTGTTGGTACTTTTAATGGCAATGAAAATTCTAATCCAACCTTGGGTAAAAAAGGAAATATTCACCATGAAAAAGAAACAAAAATTTCAATTACTTATGCAAAACATATAGAATCTAAAGTATTAAGCACACTCTTTAAAACACATTCTTATGAAGAAGTCGCTTATGAAATAACAACTTTAGAGAACAAAAACCAGAATATTGGTATGGGAATGATAGGCGAATTGAAAACTCCAATGCCAGCAATATCATTTTTAAAGTATTTAAAAGAAAAAATGAATACAGATTTGGTAAGACATACTGCTTTACCAGACAAGCCTATTAAAAAAATAGCAGTATTAGGAGGTTCTGGAAGTTTTGCCATTCAAAACGCTAAAGCTGCTGGTGCCGATGTATTTATAACTGCTGATTTGAAATATCACAACTTTTTTGCTGCCGAAAACAACATTCTTTTAGCAGATATTGGTCATTATGAAAGCGAACAGTTCACAAAAAACCTTTTAGTAGCATATCTTACAAAAAAAATTAGTAATTTTGCAATCGTTTTATCAAAGACAAACACCAATCCTGTTAAGTATTTTTAAAGTATGGCAAAAAAGAAAGAAGTAACTGTAGAAGAGCGTTTAAGAGCTTTGTACGATTTACAACTAATAGATTCTCGTATCGACGAAATAAGAAATGTTCGTGGTGAGCTTCCTTTAGAAGTGAGAGATTTAGAAGATGAAGTTACTGGACTAAGCACGAGATTAGAAAAATTAGTTTCTAACTTAGAAGTTATTGATAACGATATCGTTTCTAAAAAGAACCAAATTGAAGAGTCTAAGTCTTTAATAAAGAAGTATAGCGAGCAACAAAAAAATGTTAGAAATAACAGAGAATTTAACTCGTTAACTAAAGAAGTTGAATTTCAAGAATTAGAGATTCAATTAGCAGAAAAACATATCAAAGAGTTTAAAGTGAAAATAGAGCAGAAAAAAGAAGTTATTTCTGGAACCGAAGATCGCTTGAAACAACGTGAAACTCACTTGAAGCACAAAAAAAACGAACTTAATGATATCTTAGCTGAAACTCAAAAAGAGGAAGAAACCTTAATTTCTAAATCTGAAGATTACAAAACTCAAATTGAAGCGCGTTTGGTTGCAGCTTACAATAGAATTCGTAAAAACGTAAAAAACGGATTAGCAGTAGTAGCAATTGAAAGAGGAGCTTCTGGTGGATCTTTCTTTACTATTCCACCTCAAGTACAGGTAGAAATTGCTTCTCGTAAAAAAGTA
The DNA here is from genome assembly GCA_938003745.1 of uncultured Algibacter sp. GTDB lineage: Bacteria > Bacteroidota > Bacteroidia > Flavobacteriales > Flavobacteriaceae > Postechiella. Next base: position 7,245 of record CALKXS010000049.1, on the reverse strand, counting down.
ATTTCAGATGAGCACAGTGGACGTATCTTAGTTGATGCAGAACTTGCAGAAGAACAAAAAGCAAAAATGGAAAAAATGTTTGCTAAACTTTAAAATTCCATTTCACAAATATTAAAAAAGCCTTCAATAATTTGAAGGCTTTTTTATTCTCAAAAATTTACTTGAATAAAAATTAAGGTTTTGTATTTTTAAGCGTCTATAATTAAATAAAATTATGATGATCCCGTTATGAACTTGCTACAAAATCTCCTACCAAGTTAATTAAAGTGATAAACCTAAAACGAGTTCAAAAGACAAAAAACAAATAAATAAACGACCTCGAAACAAGCTCACGAGGTATACATAAAGAAAAAAATAATATTTCGGAGCACTTAAATCTCTATTATCGAGTAAAATTCAAACTTAACTTTTATGAAATCACATATAATGCTTTTCATTTTTACAATTTTATTCAGCTGTAACAATACAGCACAAGTAAACACAAAACAACAAGCTGTTATTAATGCTGAGCCAGTAGTTGTACCCCTTAAAAAAGGAAAAGCGCGAGCATATTTTGCAAGTGGATGCTTTTGGTGCGTAGAAGCTGTTTATGAAAGTATAAAAGGTGTAAAAGAGTCTATTAGCGGTTATTCTGGCGGATATACTAAAAACCCAGACTACCCTTCAAGTAATACAGGAAGAACAGGGCATGCCGAAGCTGTAGAAATTATTTACGATCCAAACATAGTAAGCTTCGAGGTTTTAGTTGATGCCTACTTCGCATCACAAAACCCTACTCAAGTTAACGGGCAAGGGCCAGATCATGGTTCTCAATACCGTTCTATAATTTTTTATCAGAATGAAGAGCAAAAACAAATTATCTTAAATAAAAAAGAAGCTTTAGCTAAAGAATTAAATGCTAAAATAGCTGCAGAAGTTTATCCGTTTCAAAAATTCTGGAAAGCTGAAGATTATCACCAAAACTATGAACGCTTACACCCCAACCAAAGTTATATAAAAGGCGTATCTATACCTAGATTACGTAAATTTCAAGCTAAATTCCCTAATGAATTATTGAAGGATAAACATTAGAAAAACTGTTATATAATTGAAAAAGAATATTAAATTAGACAATTGAGGTGCTTATATCATAAATAGTGATACTTTAAACTAAGTTGAACCATATAATTTTGTGAAAAACACAAATTTGGCATCTAAATTTAATTCTGTATTTAAACGCTTTGCCAACCTTATAGCTTCATCACTTAAATCTAATCCTGTACATTTAACTCCTTTCCTACTCCAACTCAAAGCGTCCTGTCCAAAATGACATTGTAAATGTAAAAACGATTTACTTTTCACATCGCCCAAAGCTTCTAATTCATATGGCATTAATGAAGATTCTCCTTTTTTAAAAGCTTCTAAGTCATATTATCACTTTTGGCATGAACTTTGACTTTATTATTCCAAGTAGCTTTATTAGTATCAAAATAGATTTTATTTGAATTCATTTTTGTAAGTTAAACAACTGAATATCGACTAATATCGTAAATAAATAACAAAACGTTTTTTCCGCTATATGCGTCTATATATTTAAAAACGCTTCAATCCAATGGATGAAGCGTTTTTCCTTTTATAAAAACAATTGTAACCCCAGCTCTATGGAAAGTCTATGATTATCTTAAAAACCACGTTACATTTCTAACTTAAGAATTCTTATTTTTGTTAGAAACAGAAAAACATTAAGACTTTGCCCAAACATCAATTAGGTTTAGAATACGCCTTAAAACAAGATAGAGAAGATATATTAGCAAAACACAAACAACAATTTCATATCCCAAAAGATAAAAATGGAAACGAGTTAATATACATGACGGGAAATTCATTGGGTTTACAACCTAAGTCTACCAAAACATATATTAATCAAGAGTTAGAAGATTGGGCTAACTTAGGTGTAGAAGGTCATTTTGAAGCCAAAAACCCTTGGTTACCATATCATGAATTTCTAACCCAAAATATGGTAAAAGTAGTTGGAGCAAAACCTATTGAGGTTATTGTAATGAATACATTAACGACCAACTTACATTTAATGATGGTATCGTTTTACAAACCTACCAAAACACGTTATAAAATACTTATTGAAAGTGACGCGTTTCCGTCAGATAAATATGCGGTTGAGTCTCAATTACGTCATCATAGATTTGATGATAAAGAAGGTATTGTATTATGGAAACCAAGAACAGATGAAGAGTTATTAAACTATGACGATTTAGAAACTATTCTAGCTAAACAAGGCGACGAAATTGCACTTATAATGATTGGGGGTGTTAATTACTATACAGGACAGTTTTTAGACTTAAAGCGTATTACGAACCTTGGTCACGCTGCTGGTTGCCATGTTGGTTTTGATTGTGCTCACGGTGCAGGAAATGTAGCGTTGAATTTACATGACTCTGGAGCAGATTTTGCCGTTTGGTGCACTTACAAATATTTAAATGCTGGCCCTGGTAGTTTGGGAGGGTGTTTTGTGCATGAAAGACACGCTAGCAATAAAGATTTAAACCGTTTTACAGGGTGGTGGAGTCATAATAAGAAAACCCGTTTTACTATGCGCGATGAGTTTGACCAAATGCTAGGTGCCGAGGGTTGGCAACTTAGCAACCCGCCAATTTTGTCTATGGCAGCAATAAAAGCATCTCTAGATTTAATTGGAGATGTTGGCTTTGAAAAGTTGGTTGAAAAATCTAAAAAACTAACTAGTTATTTTGAATTTCTACTGAAACAATTAGGTGATAATACTATTAGAATTATAACGCCATCAAATCCAGATGAACGTGGATGCCAACTATCTATTCAAGTAAAAAATGCAGACAAAACATTGCATGATAAATTAACAAAATCTGGAGTAATTAGCGATTGGAGAGAGCCAGATGTTATTCGCTGTGCACCTGTTCCATTATATAATTCTTTTGAAGATGTTTTTAAATTGGTTGATAAATTGAAATTTATTTTGAATGAATAGTTCAAATTCTATTTTATATAACGAAAAGCCTTTACTTCTAATTAAGAAAAAGTCCTGAAACAAGTTAAGAATGACAAAAATGAAAAACGAACAACAAAATATACTCATTATAGGCGCAGGATTATGCGGAAGCCTTTTAGCCTTACGCTTAGGGCAACTAGGTTATACAGTTACCCTTTACGAACAACGCCCAGATTTACGTCAAGTTGATATTAGTTCTGGACGCTCAATAAACTTAGCTTTTTCAGATCGTGGAAACAAAGCCATGAAACTAGTTGGTATTGAAAACAAAGTGAAAGACTTATGCATCCCTATGTATGGACGTATGATTCATGATAGAGCTGGCAACACGTTTCAATCTAATTACAGCGGCAGAGATCATGAATACATTAATTCCATTTCTAGAGATGGTTTAAATGCACTTTTATTAAATGAAGCCGAAGCACAAAATAATGTAACTATTCATTTTAATAAAAAATGTAAATCGGTTGATTTTGAAAATACATCAGCCTTATTTAAAGACTACGACACAAAATCCGAATTTAAAAAAGAAGGTGATGTTATATTTGCCACAGATGGCGCAGGTTCTGCAATGCGTAGAAGTTACTATTTGGAAAAAAAATTCTTATTTAGCTTTTCACAAGATTATTTAACTCACGGTTATAAAGAACTAAATATTCTGCCTGCTGAGAATGGTAATTATAAAACTTTCAAAAACGCATTACACATATGGCCTCGTGGTAGTTTTATGCTTATTGCTTTACCAAATTTAGATGGTAGTTTTACAGTAACATTGTTTTTAAGTTATGATGAAGGTGAGTATAATTTCAATAATTTAACAACACCAGAACGTGTTAAAGAGTTTTTTGAAAAAGAATTCCCCGATGCTTTGACTATAATACCAGATCTTACTGAAGATTTCTTTAACAGCCCTACATCACCGTTAGGCACTATAAAATGTTCGCCTTGGCATTATAAAGGCAATACACTACTTATGGGAGATTCTGCCCATGCTATTGTTCCGTTTTACGGACAAGGTATGAACGCCTCTTTTGAAGACGTTGTAGAGTTTGACACCATTTTAAAAACACACAAAGGCGATTGGAAAAGTGTTTTTAAAGCCTATGAAGCTAACAGAAAAAAAGATACAGATGCTATTGCAGATTTGGCTATTGATAATTTTCATGAAATGAAAGACCACGTAGCCCATCCTATTTTTAAAGAAAAACGGAAATTAGAAATGGCTTTAGAGAAACAATTTCCAGATAAATACAATTCAAAATACGCTTTAGTTACCTTTAATGAAAACATTGGCTATAAAGAAGCCATGATTAAAGGTCGAGCGCAAGACAAAGCTATTTTGAATCTATTAGCCGATAAAAAAATAAGTTTAAATGATGATTTAAAGTCCGTTTTAGAGCAAGTAAATAATGAAACAAACAACATACTTAACGAAGATAATATTGCTGGTTTAAACAATTAAAATAACGCTTTCGCGGAAATACCATGAACTTAAATTTTAAATAATAAAAACGCATTAGTTTGCAGAAGCACACAAGGCATAGGAAAAGCAACAGCTTTGGTTTTAGCCGAAGAAGGTGTAAACGTGACACTTGTTGCTAGAAACCGAGACAAATTAAAAGCTGTTTTTAGAAACTTTACCAAAGCATAGAAAACACAGTTATATTGTTGCAGATTTCTCTAACCCTAGAGAATTACAAGAACAAGTTATTAAGTTTATTGAAAAAAACCATGGTTTCCATATTGTTATAAATAACGCAGGAGGACCAAGACCTGGAGATATTTTAAATGCATCTTTGTCGGAGTTTGAATTGGGTTTTACTCAACATTTAAAATGTTGTCATTTATTAGCTCAAGCTACAGTGCCTTTTATGAAAGAAGAAACTTTTGGACGTATTGTAAATATTATTTCCACATCGGTTAAAGAACCTATTGAAGGTTTAGGCGTAAGCAATACCGTAAGATAAGAGGCGCTGTTGGAAATTGAAGTAAAACACTATCGCATGAGGTAGCTCCTTTTGGTATTACAGTAAATAACGTACTTCCTGGATTTACAGAAACCGAACGTTTAGTAGATATTATAAAAATAAAAGCTAATATTGAAAACGCGTCTATTGAAGAGATGACAACCACGATGAAAAACTACACCCCAGCGAAACGTTTTGCTGCACCTTTGGAAGTTGCCAATGTTATTACCTTTTTAGCAAGTGACGCTGCAAGTTATATTAACGGAATTAACGTTCCAGTTGATGGTGGTCGTACAAAAAGTTTGTAACTTTATATCTGTACTAAATTGCGTGAGGGATTGATCCGGCATCCTTTTTAAAACGAACTAAAAACTAACATTGTTTAGAACTAAAATTTGGCAGATTGCCACGTACTTTGTCCTTGCAATGACTTTTTAAAAAGATATAGCGGAAAGCCCGACCCTTGGGGCACGCTCAATATATAAATCTATGAGTAAATTGGTTTCACCTTTAAATTTTAAGGTTTGGATTGAAGAAAACAGACATCTTTTAAAGCCACCAGTTGGTAATAAATGTGTATGGAAAGATGGCGAATTTATAGTTATGGTTGTTGGTGGTCCCAATAGCAGAAAGGATTATCATTACAATGAAACGCCCGAATTTTTCTATCAAATTGAAGGTGATATTGTTCTTAAAATAATGGATGGTGACACGCCTAAAGATGTGTATATTAAAGAGGGTGATATTTATTTATTACCTGCAAAAGTACCTCATTCACCTCAGCGAAGTGCCAATACTGTTGGTTTAGTTATTGAATATCCGCGGTCTAAAAAAATGAAAGATGCTTTAGAGTGGTACTGCGAAAATTGTAATAATTTATTATACAGAAAAAAGTTTAAACTAGATAATATTGAAGTTGATTTACCTATAATTTTTGATAAATTTTACGGCAGTGAAAAAAAACGTACTTGTAAAAAATGTAGTGCACTTATGGAAACACCTAAAAAGTTTTAAATATTAAAATGGAACAACGCAAACTTAGAATAAACGGGCATTTTCACCTTATTTAGATGTTGGCACAATGTGGTGGTATTCATCATTTTCACACATTAAACAGAATGCAAGAACCCCTCTCTTAATGTAAGAATTTATTTTGCTCATGGCGTGGAATTAGCACAAATAAATTTAGGTGTACGTATTCAAGATTTTGATGGTAGATCAATTTTATTTATAGGTAAGTACCATACACGAAAAGATATTCAGCACCCTAATATATATATTTGACATTTTGGTATATGATACCAATTCTTTAAAAACTTATGATTAAGAAACAGGATGGTAATCAAGTTATACTGGTTCTTGATTATCCTTTATCCTCTTAGAGAAATGGAAAGTAACACTCAATTTCTTATCATGGAAAACTACTATATTTAGTAATAGACAAAGAAACAATTACCAAAAATCAATATGATGATATTTGGTAGGATAATGTGTTATGTTGGTTATTTGATGGTGATGATACAAGTACTAAAAAAACTTAAACAACGTGAATTCGACATAAGAAATTAGAATTAAGAGTATAAAAAAAGCAGAATATTTTGCAAACCACAAGTATTCATTATCATTTTATTAAAAAAATCTACTTATGATTTCTGACACCAGAATTATTAAAATTTTTGATAAAACAGATCATTTTACCAAAGAATATGACATTGTTATTACAAAAAAACAGTATTTCTAATGGTTTAACCACCAAAAAACGTAATAGAGAATCTAGAACGTTTGATAGTTAAGTTATGACCATGCTGGCTAAGTACATGACAAAAACTGAAATATATTATTATCATTTTGATTTTCAGAGTTTAACAAAGCACTAGCCACAAAAGAGAGCCCATATTTAAAGATACTTTTGGCTTTTCTACCATGTTTTTTGATTGTAATAGGATTGATTTGAACCAAGTATATTCTAATTTTATAGCACCAAACAAAAGCAATCATTACCAGTAAGATCAATTTTTCTATTCTTTCGATATCTTGTAAATGTGTTTTTTCAATATTAAAACCACTAGATGTCATGGCTTTAAAACACATTTCAATTTGCCAGCGTTGTTTGTACTCTTCTTGCGCTTTTTCGGGTTTATTGAACGATACTATAATCAAAAAATCTTGTTTCCTTTTTTTGTTATTGAGTTTACAACCTGATAAATAGCAAAGTTCCCATTGATTTTTACAATCTTATTATAATGTACGAACTCA
>CALKXS010000048.1 GCA_938003745.1 uncultured Algibacter sp. | reverse complement strand
AAATAAAAGGAAAGTATCTTCAATTATACCTCAATGAATTTGTATATAAATTAAACCGAAGATACTTTGAAGATAAACTCTTTGATAGACTTGTAATAGCAAATATTACTGGATTATGAGTGAAAACGGATATTCAAATAATCTTTTATCTCAAAATAAAAACATTAGCATAAACTTAAAAAGAAACTCAGACAATGGTGTTAGTTTCTTTTATGAAAAAAAACTACCAGGCAGCTTTTTCTTAAATATAAAATTTAGTGGTTTACAAAACTGTAATCGTTCAAATTTTAAAAGAGTTATAAAATATGATGCAGATAATCTTTTAACATTAACACCAATAAACAAGGGAGAACCCATAGATTTTTCTTTTAGTTATTCATATACGCAAGGACATCCTAACCCCAAATTTGATAGTCAATACGTATACCTTCTACCACTAAAAAAAGATAAAGTTGCAAAAGTAATTGAAACAACAAACATAAATACCGCCTATTTTGGAAGCGAAGCTCCTCCAAAATGGAAAGCTTATGTAATAAATAGAACTCAAGCAGACACTATTTGTAATATGAGAAAAGGCATCGTTGTTAAAATAGTTGACAAATTCACGACCAATAAATCATTAGAATACGAGTATAAAAGCGACATGAATAGTATTTTAATAGAACACCAAGACGGTACTTTTGCTTCATATAAAGCTTTAAAAAAAAGGATCTTTTTTTGTAAAATTAGGGCAAACAGTTTACCCTCAAACCCAATTAGGATCCTTAGACAAATTAAGTGATTCAAATTATCGTTTATATTTCTGTATAAACTATCTAGTAAGTAAACCTTTAGAAGGTAAAAAAGATTATTTTGAATACTTAACACCTTATTTTTTAACCAAAGAAGGGACTACTCAACTAAAAAACAGAAATACTTATTCTGTAGATTCTAATAAAATTATACGTTCTAATGAACTTACAAAAAGAGAAAAGAAAAAGTACAAGAAAAACCCAGAATTTTTTAATTGATTACTGAATTTTTATTCTTTAAACGCTTCAAAATATTTTGAAGCGCTTTTTGTTTTATATCATATACTTAAACATCAATATTATCGTTATTTTTGTTTCAAATATTTATACATTGAAAACACCAAATCATATATGTACCTTTCTTTTTTTCTGCTTAATAGGTTTTGGATTTACTCAAACTCAAGCACAAAAGAAAATCGAAATTAAATACTCTGGATTTTTAAATTTTGATAAAAAAGCTTATCCCGGAGCCAAAATATTAACTCGAGATGATGCAGAACAAGTTCATATAGTGCATGAAGGAGGGAATTTATGGTGTGACAAAGCATTCTACTACGGTCAAGAAAATTTTCTTGAAGCTTACGGTAATGTTAAGCTAATACAAGGAGATACTATTACCATGACTTCAAAATATGTAGAATATAGTGGTATTACTCAGCTTGCATATGCCAGTGGTGATGTTATTTTGGAAAGTCCAGATTCTACAATTTCTAGTGATACTTTATATTTAGACAGAGTCAAACAACAAGCTTTTTACCAAAGCGGTGGTACTGTTATAAAGGACACTACAGTTACCATTACTAGTAAAATTGGTCGTCATTATATGGATACTAAAAAACTAAGCTTTGTTGATAACGTTGTTTTAAAAAATGATGATTCAACTATTGAATCCAATTTTTTCGACTATTATGAAGATATTGATCATGCTTATTTATATGGACCATCAACAATAACAACAGAAAAAAGTGTTACGTACTGTGAAAAAGGGTTTTATGATACTAAAAACAAAGTCGGTTATGCCCTTAAAAATGCAAAAATAGATTATGACGATAGAGAAATTATAGGCGATAGCATCTATTTTGACAACAATAGAAGTTTTGCTTCTGCTACAAATAATATTAAAGTTACAGATACTATTAATAAGAGCATCATAAAAGGGCACTACGCAGAAGTATTCAAAGAAAAAGATTCTCTATTCATTACCAAATATGCATTAGCAATTACTGTTCAAGAAAACGATTCTATTTACATGCATGCCGATAAAATAATGGTAACAGGTAAAGAAGATAACCGTATAGCTACGGCGTATTACAATGCTAAAATTTTCAAAACAGATTTAAGTGGTAGAGCAGATTCTATTCAATCTAATCAGACTACAGGACTAACTAAGCTTATTAATATATCTAGAGGAGGGAATGATGCGTTTTCAACCAAACGAAAACCAATACTTTGGAATGTTGACAACCAAATTACAGGTGATACTATTCATTTAAAATCTGACACAGAAAAAGATAAATTAGATTCTCTTATCGTATTTAATAATGCCTTTTTAATTAGTAAGGATACTTTGGGCACTGGGTACAATCAAATAAATGGTATGCGACTTATTGGTTTATTTAATGATGCTAATGAATTACATCATGTAGATATTATTAAAAATGCACAATCAATTTATTACTTCAGAAATGATAATAATGAATTAGTTGGTATTGATAAATCAAAATCTGGAAGAATAGAAATAGAAATTTTGAACAATGAAGTTGATGAAGTAAAAAAGCTCAATCAAGTTGACGGAAACATCTATCCTGAATCTAAATTTCCTAAAATTGAGGCTATTTTGAAAGGGTTTGATTGGCGTTCTGAAGAACGACCAAAAAGTGTTGAAGATTTATTTAAAGATGATCCTCCTCTTAATTTACCTATTATAAAAGGACTTGAAGATTACGTGCCACAAGAAGAGTTTTTTGATGATTCTATGCTTAAGCGAATGGAAAAGGCAGATAGTCAATCAAAACAAGAAGGCGACACTCCAAAAAAAGCTTCTAGAAATTTACCAAAACGAATAAAAGATAAAAAGAAACTAAAAGTTGACGCTCCTGTCAAAAAAGAAGCCACAGAAAGAAAACTTATTAAACCAGTTTCTTCTCAAGAAAAGTCTTTAAACTAAATGAAATCAGACTTTTTCAAATATCAAGCGCAAACTACTCCTCACCCATTGGCCATGGAAATTTCTCATGCAAGAGGGTCTTATATTTATGATACAAACAATAAAAGGTATTTAGATTTTGTAGCTGGAATTTCTGCCTGTACATTAGGTCACGGACACCCAAAGGTTATTAAAGCAATCAAAAAACAGCTTGATTCTTATTTACATGTTATGGTTTATGGTGAATATATCCAAAAATCAGCTGTAGAATTAACAAAATTTTTAGCAGAACATTTACCTTATCCTTTAGAAAAAACATATTTAACAAATTCTGGTACAGAAGCTATTGAAGGTGCTTTAAAATTAGCAAAACGTGCTACTGGTCGTAGTCAAATTATATCTGCAAACAAAGCTTATCATGGTAATACCATGGGATCAATGAGTGTTATGGGCTTTGAAGAACGCAAACAAGCATTTAGACCATTATTACCCGATGTTACGTTTATAGATTTTAATAATGAAGATCATTTAGCTTTAATCACTACTAAAACGGCTTGTGTTATCTTAGAGACTATTCAAGGTGGTGCAGGTTTTATTGAGCCAACAAATGGTTATTTAGAAAAAGTAAGAATACAATGCGATAAAGTTGGAGCTTTATTAATTTTAGATGAAATACAACCTGGAGTTGGTAGAACAGGAAAACTGTTTGGTTTTGAAAACTACAACTGTATTCCAGATATTCTTGTTTCAGGAAAAGGTTTAGGAGGCGGTATGCCTATTGGAGCTTTTACAGCGTCTTCAAAATTAATGGAATTATTACAAAACGCTCCTAAATTAGGCCATATTACAACATTTGGAGGGCATCCTGTTATTGCATCATCTGCCCTAGCTACTTTAAAAGAGGTTACAGAAAGTAATCTAATACAGAAAGCATTAGAGAAAGAAGCGTTTATAAGAAAACATTTAGTTCACCCTTACATATCTGAGATTAGAGGAAAAGGATTAATGCTTGCCCTAATCATGAATTCTGATGATATAGCAAACCAATTAATTCTTAAAGCTCAAGACAAAGGCTTAATACTTTTCTGGTTACTTTTTGAACCTAAAGCTGTTCGAATTACACCTCCTTTAACCATTTCAAATGAAGAAATACTTGAAGGTTGCTCTACAATAACTAGTATTCTTAATACTATTTCAGTTTAACAAGAGAATTCAACCTTCTGAAAATCAAAACAAAACATTCATAAAACACCAACAAAGTAGATGTTCATTACTTTGTTAAAAACATTTCCCCTACTGGCTTCAAAAAAATCAATTTGTGCCTTACTTTTATTAGTGTAAATAAAACTTACAATAGCGTGTATGGAGTTTAGTCATGATGACAACAACAATTTGCCTTTAACGAAGTTTGAATCGATGTTAAAAACGAATCACGTTTTATTCTTCGATTCAGAAGAGTTTGAAAACATCATTCATCACTATCTTAACCAAGGTAAAATCTCACTAGCAAAAAAAGCAATTAGTCTAGGTTTAGACCAACACCCAACTTCAACTAACTTAAAACTTTTTAAAGTTGAAGTATACATTTTTGAAAACAAATTAATCAAAGCAGATACGCTCTTAAATGAACTTTACATTTTAGAGCCTATGAATGAAGAAATTTACATCCAAAAAGCTAACATATTCTCTAAGAAAAATGAACATGAAAAAGCTGTTGATGTTCTTAAACAAGCATTAGAACTTACAAACGATGTTGTAGACATATATTCTCTTATAGGAATGGAATATTTGCTTTTAGATCAATTTGAAAATGCCAAAGAATATTTCATGAAATGTCTTGAAACAGATTCAGTTGATTACTCTGCATTATATAATATAATTTATTGTTTCGATTTTTTAGATCAAAATCAAGAAGCAATCAATTATTTAAATAAATTTTTAGATAAAAATCCATATAGTGAAGTAGCGTGGCATCAATTAGGAAAACAATATATTACTATAGAAAAATACGCAAAAGCTTTAGCTGCGTTTGACTTTGCTATTATTTCTGACGATATTTTTATTGGCGCTTATCTAGAACGTGGTAAAGTTTTAGAAAAGTTAAAACGCTATAATGAAGCTATTGAAAGTTATAATGTAACACTAAAGTTAGATGATCCTACATCTTATGCTCTATTAAGAATTGGTAATTGTCATGAAAAATTAGGAGATAACGATTTAGCAGTACAATATTACTACAAAACGGTACATGAAGATCCATTATTAGATAAAGGTTGGATAGCCATAACCAAATTTTACAATAAGAAAAAAAATTACCAAAAAGCACTATACTATATAAATAAAGCGATAAATATAGATACTGAAAATGTAACTTATTGGAAATTATATGCACAAATTAACCAACGTTTAAAGTTTTATGAAGAAGCAGAACGTGGTTATAAAAAAACTTTAGAATTAGGTAATTATGAATTAAATACTTGGATTTCTAGAGGCGACTTATTAATAAAACTAGGAGAAGTACAAGCTGCAATTTATAATTTTGAACAAGCTCTAGAATTCTATCCTGAAAATGCTGAAATAGAGTATCGTCTGTCCGGACTTTATTTTTCATTAAATGAAGAATCTAAAGGTATTTTTCATTTAAAAAATGGCGTCAAGATTAATTATGAATATGCTTTTATTCTTGATGAACTTTTTCCTGAAATTGCCAATAATGTTAAGGTGAAAAATATTCTAAAAGCGTATTAGCAAACAATGTCTAAGCAAATGCACAAGACTTTAATAGAACTAATTTATATTTCGAAGCAAGCCTTGAAGCATTTAAATCTCAATTATCGAGTAAAATGCATACCTTTGGTTTTCGCTTATAAAATCGAATTATGCAAAGACATTTATCTGATTATTTAATCATTTCCTTAAAAGGATTAGCCATGGGTGCTGCAGATGCTGTACCAGGAGTTTCTGGAGGCACGATAGCCTTTATTTCTGGAATATATGAAGAATTAATTTCTACAATTAGTAATGTTAATCTTTCCCTTTTTAAGACTTTATTTCAAAAAGGTATAAAAACCTTTTGGGAGCAAGCAAACGGCAATTTTATTTTAGCTCTTTTATCAGGAATAATTATAAGTTTTGTGTCTTTCATGAAATTAGCTAAATATTTTCTAGAACATCATCCGGTATTGATTTGGTCTTTCTTTTTTGGATTAATTATAGCTAGTATATTTTTTGTAGGCAAACAAATTACAAAATGGAATATTCTAACAGTAATTTCTTTAATTATTGGAACAGGGATTGCCTATTACATTTCTACATTAGCTTCACTATCTAGCAACGATAGTTCTTTGTTTCTTTTTTTTGCTGGAGCTATTGCTATTTGCGCTATGATATTACCTGGTATTTCTGGTTCTTTTATTCTTATAATTTTAGGGGCATACAAAATGTTAAGTGATGCTATTCATGATTTTAACATTAAAAATTTAATCGTTTTTATTGGAGGAGCTGTTGTTGGTCTATTAGGTTTTAGTCATCTTTTAAAATGGCTTTTTAAAAATTACCACAACGTTACTTTAGCTTTATTAACAGGTTTTATTTTTGGATCTTTAAATAAAGTATGGCCTTGGAAAGAGACTTTAACTTGGCATACAGACTCTAAAGGCATAGAAACACCTTTATTACAAAAAAGTATTTCTCCGTTTTCATTTGAAGGTGAAAATCAAATCGCTTTTGCCATTATATTAATGATTCTTGGATTTTTAACTATTTTTATTCTAGAAAAGTTGGGATCTAAAAAACAATAATGCAAAGTACAAGAACATTTACAGATAAATTTTTTCTAATTCTAAAAGGATTAGGAATGGGTGCAGCTAATAAAGTACCTGGTGTTTCTGGAGGTGTTGTTGCTTTTGTTGCTGGATTTTACGAAGAATTTATTTATTCACTTAAAAAAGTAAACGGAAAAGCATTAAAACTTCTTATCAATGGTCGTTTTAATAGTTTCTATAACTATATAAATGGCCGGTTTTTATCTTTATTATTCTTAGGGATGATATTGAGTTACTTTAGCATTTCAAAATTATTAGATTATCTAATTCATCATTATGAACTATACGTTTGGAGTCTGTTTTTTGGGATGATAATTGGTTCTATTTATTACATCAACAAAGATTTTAATAATTGGGATATAAAAACGTACACGTCTCTATTTTTAGGCATACTAATAGGATTAAGTATTAGTTTTCTTAATCCTGCTAAAGAAAATGATAATCTTTGGTTTGTTTTTTTCTGCGGAATTATAAGTGTTTCAGGAATGACTTTACCAGGTTTTTCAGGATCTTTTATACTTATTCTTTTAGGCAATTATGTGCTGCTTTTGGTAGATTCTGTTAATGCATTATCAGATACAGTTTACGAAGCTTTTGGAGGCAATTTTAGCTTCTTAGAAAACACAGAACGCATAAAAAATTTAAAAGTACTTATAGTTTTTACAATTGGATCTATAACTGGACTTATTACATTCTCTCATGCTTTAAGTTATATTTTAAAACACTATAAAAGTATCACTTTATCATCAATAATTGGTTTTATAATTGGGTCTTTGGGCGTTGTTTGGCCATGGAAAAATACTATTTACAAATTAATGGATAATGGTAGCTTTATAGTTGATTCTGCTGGAAAGAAAATTATTAAAAACTACGAGCGCTACATACCTGAATTAAATACTGAAACATATTACGCCATAACATTTACACTTTTAGGAATTTTAATAGTTCTAGGCTTAGAATATTATGAAAAAAAAACAAAAAAGACACATGGATAAATTAGGCCTTTTAGGTAAAAATATTTCCTACTCATTCTCCAGAAGTTATTTCAGAGAAAAATTTGAAAAAGAAAACATAAACAATATTTCTTATGAAAACTTTGATATTGAAAATATTTTACTTTTTCCTTCAATAATAAAAAGCACAAAAGGCATAAAAGGGCTAAACGTTACCATTCCTTATAAACAAGATGTCATGCCTTATCTTGATAAAATCAATAAAAAAGCAAAAGCTATTGGAGCAGTAAATACAATAAGGGTTACAAAAAAAGGTAAATTAGTTGGTTACAATACAGATTGCTACGGATTTAAAAAATCAATAGTTCCATATTTAGAACCCCATCATAAAAGCGCTTTAATACTTGGCACTGGTGGAGCCAGTAAAGCTGTGGTATTTACACTAGAAAAATTAAATATAGAATGCCATTATGTTTCAAGAACAGCTTCGAAAGGAATTAGTTTTACTTATGATTCATTAACAGAAGACGATGTAAAACAACACAACGTAATAGTCAATTGCACACCATTAGGAACATTTCCTAATGTTGAAGAATGTCCAAATATTGCATATAATGCCATAACCGCAGACCATGTTTTATTCGATTTGATTTATAATCCATCTGAAACAAAATTCTTGAAATTAGGTAAGAAAAAAAATGCAACTATAGTAAATGGTTCAAAAATGTTAGAATTACAAGCAGAGAAAGCTTGGAAAATATGGGATTTAAAACAAATTTAATACCCTTTAAATATTAAAAACTCTATACAGTTTTGTAAATACTTGTGTAGTTAGTATATTTAAAGAATAAACAAATTGATGAACCCTAAACATTTTTAAAATGTCTGAGAAAGATAACCTGCCTAGTGCAGATGGAGAGCAAGAAAACAAAGTAAATATTGAATCTACTTCAGTAGATAATACTGTAGATGAAACAATAAAAGAAAATGTAGAGGCAACAGAAACTACAGCATTAGAAAACAATGATGAGGAAGATGAAGTTATAAATGAAATTGAAGAATCTAATGCAGAAGATGCAGAAGACGAAGGCAATAAAGACAGGCATAACATTGAAACTAAGGAGTATGATAAAATGTCCTTAGAATCTTTAGTTATTGAATTAGAAAAGTTAGTTAAGTCTCAAAAGGTTCAAGCAATAAAAGCTCATGTAGATGATATTAAAAATGAGTTTAACTCAAAATTTAATACGCTTTTAGATGAGAAAAAAGCAGAATTTTTAAGTGAAGGAGGAAATGAAATAGATTTTTATTACTCTACTCCTATTCAAAAACGTTTTAAAGAAGCATATAAAGAATATAGAAATAAACTTCACGAACATTACAAAAGTCTAGAGCAAAATCTAAAATTAAATTTAGAAAAAAAACTAGAAATAATTGAAGAACTAAAAGGCTTAATTAATGTTGAAGAAAACATAAATACAACTTACAAACATTTTAAAGAACTCCAAGAACGTTGGAGAACAACAGGACCTATTCCTAGAGATAAGTATAACAATGCTTGGAATAGTTATCACCATCATATAGAAATTTTCTATGATTTTTTACATTTAAATAGAGATTTAAGAGATTTAGATTTTAAACATAATTTAGATAAAAAATTAAAGATAATTGAACGTGCCGAAGAGTTAGCACAAGATCATGATATAATGAGAGCATTTAGGGAGCTACAAGAGCTTCACAAAATGTGGAAAGAAGAACTTGGTCCTGTAGGCAAAGAGCATAGAGAATCTATTTGGGATAGATTTAAAGCAGCTACTAAAATCATTAATGATAAAAGGCAGATCTATTATCAGGAAATTGATAAGGTTTATGAAATAAATCTTGAAAAGAAACTTGAAATAGTAGAAGCTATTAATGTTATTAATCAAGAACAAAATAACTCTAACTCTCATAGTAACTGGCAGAAAAAGATAAAAGAAATTGAAACTTTAAGAGAAGCTTTCTTTAATGCAGGCAAAGTACCTATAAAAGTTAATGAAGCTACTTGGGCTAAATTTAAAGAAGCTGTAAGAACCTTTAACAGACAAAAAAATTCTTTTTATAAAGACTTAAAAAAGGAACAGTTCACCAACCTTCAAAAGAAACTGGAACTTATTCAAATTGCTGAAGATAACAAAGACAGTGAAGATCATACTGTTACTACAGCATTGATGAAAAAAATTCAAAGTGACTGGAAAAAAGTTGGACATGTTCCTAGAAAAGATAGTGATAAAATATGGAAACAATTCAAAGCAGCTTGTAATCATTATTTTGATAAATTACATGCCTCTAAAAATGCTGCCAATCAAGAATTTGTCGATGCATTTAATAAGAAAATAGAAGTTCTAGATCTTTTAAAAGATTTTAATTTCACTGATGATAAAGAAAAAGATTTAGCTTCTATTAAAGAGTATATCACCAAATGGAACGCTATTGGTAGAGTACCTAGTGATAAGCGTTATATTGAAGGGAAATTTTCTAAAATTTTGGACACCTTATTTTCTAAATTAGATTTTGACAAAAGTAAAGTTGAAATAATTAAGTTTGAAAATAAACTAGAAGAAATAAACAATGCTAATGATGGAGGAAGATCTTTAGATAATGAGCATAGTTTTATTAGAAAAAAGATTGATGAAATTAAAGGACAAATTAATCAACTAGAAAATAATTTACAGTTTTTCACCAATGTTAAAGATGACAATCCTTTAGTTAAAGAAGTGCATACTAACATTGCAAAACATAAAGAAAGTTTGAAAGTTTGGAATAGCAAGCTTTCAAAAATTAAAGCTTTATATTAACCACTTACCAACCAAACCAATTGAAAAGCGCTAAGATTTTAAAATTTTAGCGCTTTTTATTTTAACAGATTATCTATCGTTGTTCTAACAAAATTACTATTCCAATTAGACGCACCAGTTTTATCTATTATAATTCGCCCTCTTTTATCAATTAAAAAAGTTCTTGGTATACTTGAAGTGCTCAAAACATTTGGAACTTCAGTTATTGAAGTATAGACTTGAAAAGAGTAGTCACTTTTATTTAAAAAAGAAGTAATGTCACTATTTGATTCGTTAGATACAAAAACAAACTTTATTTTATCATTATAATCATCATAAAGTTTTTGCATACTAGACATTTCTGCAATGCAAGGTGGACACCATGTAGCCCAAAAATTAATAAAAACAACTTTACCTTTACTACTTTTAAAATCAAAAAATTGTCCTTTTTGATCTTTTAATTTCCATGAATAGTCGAGCAATATTTTTTGATTTTCATTTTCAATTTTTGAAGGCGATATTAAAGCTAAACCTTTATGAAGCAAAACCTGAATAGGCAATCTAATTTGAGGAATAATCATGATAATAAGTAATACCAAGAAAATAATATTATTCCTTTTTGACTTATCTATTTTCATATTATAAAATTAAAAAGCACAACTTCTATCTTGAAGTTGTGCTTTAAATCTAACAAAAATATAATTTATATAAACAACACAATACGTTAATTATCTTTTTACAGTACCTGTTAACTCTACAACTGGTCCAGCTCCCATTCTTATTACAGTATGATTAACAGCTGTTGCTGGTACTACATGTGCTAAAGGTTTAAGAGTAAAAGGACCTGGATTATTATCTGGATATGGTTCAACCGAAATCACAATAGTTGCACCTCTTAAATCTACTGGAAATGTAACCCCATTAGGTGCATTTTCTAAGAAATCTTCACCAGGAAAAAAACCATCTGCACCATTTGGAGTTGGCAAAGGCACTGGTCCACTAAAAGGAGCTGCATCATCTGTTCCTGCAACATTAGTAAATGTACCTGTACTTAATGGTACACCATTAACAACCGCCCAACCTTCGTATTTCCATCCATCAGAAAGCTCAGGTAAATTTAACCCTGGTACTGGTGGTGCACTTATATTATTTAAAAACCACACACCACTATATACATTTATCATAGGTGTTTGTGTTGGCGAAGCTAAAATATAAGATCCAGTTGCTGATGAAAAATCTGCTACTAAATTAGAATTAACATTTGAAGAGTTCCCTACAAAATCACCTGCTAATATTTTGGTATCTGCTGGACCCGGATCAGAATCTATAGTAGGTTCTATAGAAAGTACAAATTTTGTTGCTTCAGTTAATTGAGTTGCATCAACTGAAAAAGACTGTGGAAAGGTAACTGAACTAAATCTTCCTGTAGAAACTGGCTCCCCATTTACAATAATCCATCCTTCGTAAACATAATCATCACCTAAAGCTTCCAAACCTGTTAAATCTACTGTTAGATTAGATAAACTAGGCTCGTTATTATCATCATCACTACTGCAAGAAGTTAATAAACCTCCAACTGCCACTAGGGCAAAAAACATTTTCTTAATCATCATTTTCTTTTTTATTATTAATACTTCAAAAGTATACGATGACAGAAAAATAAAATGTTAGCTATCTAACACTAAAGGATATTTTTGTAGATTCTTATCTCTTTTCTATTAAATTCAATGATATTCTCATCTTTCAATTCATTCATTAATATATTTAACGTTGGCCTTGAAGTACCTATTAATGAAGCAATATCTTTTTGAGTATATGGATGGTGAATAACTTTGTCTCCTGTTTTTTCACAATCGTATCCATAGTCATGACACAATTCTTCCAAAAATTCAACAAGTCTTGTTTTGGTATCTTTAAATAATAGTAATTGAAGTCTCCTTTCTAACTTTTTAAATTTAAATCCAATAAACTTATAAACCTTAAAACTGAAAGTTTGATTATCTCTCATTAAATTATGCATAGTATTAACACCTATTGGACAAATACTTGTAGTATTATCTATAGATTGTGCAAACTCCTCACGTTTTGTATCACCCAAAATTGCCGTTTCACCAAACAATTCTCCTCTAGTAAGAATTGCTTTAACAACCTCCACCCCATCTTCACCATAATAGCCAATTTTTACTTTTCCTTTTTCTATCAAATAAACTTTATTTGCCGAATCTTCTTCAAAATAAATATAATCTTTCTTTTTGTAAGCATCAAAATCATGATCAGCTTTAAAATCTTTAAACTTGTGTGGACAAAGGACCTTAAATAGATTTACATCGTCAAAAAACCAGACAGATTTCATAGGCTATGTTTATTTCGTTCTAACAAATTATGTCTCTCAATTACATCATTCCTTACATTAAGACATAATAAAACCTTATTAATTAAAGAGGCTTTATTATTAAATATATTCTTTTAAAATCTATTCTTCTTCTTCAGAAACTTCAATATTCTTGGTTTCTTCTTCTAAAGCCCCTAACAGATCATGCTGTTGTAATAAATTGTACCATTGTACTACTTTTTTAATATCACTTGCATAAACTCTATCTTCATCATAATTAGGCAATACATCGAAAAAATACTCTTCCAATTTATCTTTTCCGTCTTTAGGTTTTACACTAGCTATTTCTCCATTTTCTTTTTCTTTTATGTTTTTAAAAACTTCTCTTAATGGAACTTCTTCTTCTAAAGTATAAATAGCAATCTCACTTAAAATACTTACATTTTGGTGTACACTAACAGATAAGCGTTTTTTATCTACCAAAGATTCTGCAACAAAACCACCACGAGTTTGCGCTATCAATTTGAATAAACCTGGCTTTCCGCCTATTGCTAAAATTTTTTCTAAACTCATAAATTATCTTTTCAAAGGGGCAAATATCATTTCTTTAAAATCGTTTTGCAAATATTATCGTTTCTTTTTTGCACTAGGAAAACGCATTCTGTAATCTACATCTATTTTTCCTTTAGAAATATTTCCTAACTTCCCTTTTATTAATCTCTTTTTTAATGTTGATAGTTTATCTGTAAATAAAACGCCTTCAATATGGTCATATTCATGTTGAATAACTCTAGCTATTAATCCGTCAAACTTCTCAGTATGCTTTTTAAAGTTTTCATCATAATATTCTACAGTAATTATTGGTTTTCTAAACACATCTTCTCTTACATCTGGAATACTTAAACAACCTTCACAAAACCCCCATTCTTCACCTTCCTCTTCTAAAATTCTAGCATTAATGAATACACGCTTAAAATTTTTAAGTTGCTCTTGCTCATCGTTTGTTAAATCATCATCTTCAGCAAATGGTGCTGTGTCTACCAAAAACAAACGGATTGCCAATCCTATTTGAGGTGCAGCTAATCCAACACCATAAGCATTATACATGGTTTCATGCATGTTTTCTAAAAGAATATCTAGTTTAGGATAGTCTTTAGTAATATCTACAGCTTGCTTTTTTAAAACGGGATCGCCAATAGCGACAATAGGTAAAATCATGATTCAATAAGGTATTATTATCTGCAAAAATACAATACTTAGTTATGTATTGGTAGTATATAAAGTTAAAAAAAGTAAATTAGATAAATTTTAGTTATTGTGAATACAAATAACTTTGCAAAATTAAAGTTGCACTAATTTCATCAACTAAAGCTTTATTTTTACGTTGGTTCTTTTTCAAACCGCTATCTATCATGGTTTGAAAGGCCATTTTTGACGTAAATCTTTCATCAATACGTTTTATAGGAATATTAGGAAACGCTTTTTTAAGCTTTTCTATAAAAGGAATAATTAAAGCTTCACTTTCACTAGCAGAATTATCCATTTGTTTAGGCTCTCCAATTAAAAATAGTTCAACGTTTTCATCTGTTGTATATTTTTTTAGAAAAAACATTAATTCTTTAGTAACAACAGTGGTTAAGCCTGATGCTATAATTTGTAACTCATCTGTTACAGCAATACCTGTTCTTTTTCCACCAAAATCAATCGCTAAAATTCTTGCCATAAAATTATTTTGAACAAAAATACTCTATTAAAATAAAAAGACCATCTTTTTAGATAGTCTTTGAGAGTTTTTAATGTTGATAATAGACTTTATTGAATATCCGTAATTAGGCATAATTATAAAAAAGACTTATTTTAGATAAAAAAATAAGGATGAATATTTTCAGTTTTACAGCCCATTTTGATGGTGAGGAGTCCTGTCGTAATCACTTTAAGGCAGAGCGAGATAA
>CALKXS010000047.1 GCA_938003745.1 uncultured Algibacter sp. | reverse complement strand
TTCTTGTCTTTTTCCCAGTGGAAAGTTGACGTTTTTGTAAGGCAGGTTCAAAAACAAGGCAAAAATCATCAATAGAACAGAAAATTTCAGTAATTTTATCTTTATAAATCATAAAGCAAATTGTTTTAATGTATTAGTATTTAAGACTTTAATATACTAAACATTCTGCTTTTTCTATACTAAAAAATTACTTTTCTTATATCGAATTCAGGTTTTTAATAATAGAAATCACTCCAAAAGAAAGCTTATAATTTTTCATACCTAACATTTTTTTAAGAGAGACATTAAAAATCACAAACAACTAAATATTTTCAACTTATTAAGAATTGCGAAAAAATAGTTTCAAAAGACTAATTAAATATAATTAACTTTCATTCAAAAAAAAATTAACAATAGATAAATGATGTCTTAACGAATAAAACCCGTAAAAAATAAATAGGCGAAAAATAGACTATATAAGCCTTTTAATATTAGCATAAGAATTATTAAGTGCTTTAGTAATTTCAACTTCATTTAACCATTTAACTTTGGTTATACCTTCTTCTTCTTGAGGATACAACTCTCCTGAAAATTTGGTTTTCATCTCAAACCAATATGTAACCTTTATTTTATATCTACCGTTACGTTTAAAAATATGATATGTAGTTTCTAAAGGTTTCACTATTTTTAAACCTGTTACTCCTGTTTCTTCTTCAACTTCTCTTATAGCAGTTGTTTGAATATTTTCATCAGCTTCTACTTTACCTTTTGGTAAATCCCATTTATCATTTCTATAAATAAATAACACTTTACCTTTCTTATTATAAACTTTCCCTCCGCCAGCAATAACATTAGGAAGTTTTTTTAAGAATTTTTTAAGGAGTTTTTTTTCATTTTTATGAATAAGACGAACTTCTTTTAATGACGTATTATTCAATTTTCTAATAACTTTAGATAAATTGACTTTCTTAAGCTTATAATTTTTAAAATAAGTTTCATCCTCTTTTAAGGTTGTTAGGACAATTGGCTTATCATTTACAAATACTTTATACATGAAAAAAATTAAATTAAGGTCTGGTAAAAATATCGTTTTTACCAATACAAAGTAAATTGTTAAAAAAAATATTTTAAAACCACAATCTTCACTTACAAGAAAGCAAATTAATATGTAATTTTGCGACATGATTTTCAATAAAGATACTGCCAAAAAAACTGCTGAAGTTTTATTACAAGTAAATGCAATAAAACTTAGCCCAACCAACCCTTTTACATGGGCTTCTGGTTGGAAGTCACCTATTTACTGCGACAACAGAATCATTTTGTCTTTTCCTCCAATTCGAAATTACATTCGAGAAACGATGGCAAAACAAATTGAGAAACAATACGGAAAACCAGATGCTATTGCAGGTGTTGCAACCGGAGCGATAGGAATTGGAATGCTAGTTGCTGAATATTTAGGCTTACCTTTTATATATGTAAGACCAGATGCTAAAGGGCATGGACGAAAAAACCAAATTGAAGGTTACATAGAAAAAGGACAAAATGTAGTTGTTGTAGAAGATTTAATTAGCACGGGAAAAAGTAGTTTAAACGCTGTTAAGGCTCTAAAAGATGGCGGCATTAAAATTAAAGGCATGATTGCTATCTTCACCTATGGATTTGACATTGCTACAGAAAACTTCGAAAGAGAAGAGATTCAATTACAAACCTTAGGTAATTATGATATTTTACTAGAACAAGCCTTGGAGACTAACTATATTACTGAAAAAGAATTGAAAACTTTAGCCGAATGGAATTCCAACCCTAGTGAATGGAACACTATTTGATATACAAAGTATGCTACGAAATCTCTTCTAGATAACTTAGTAAGACAATAGCTTAACAAGTAACACATTTATAGTATTATGAACTTAGAATCTCCAAAAATAAATATAGAAAAACCATCTGAAGATGTTTTTAATTTTCTTTCGAATGTTAAAAACTTTGAAGGTTTAATGCCTGAAAACATCAGTAAATTTGAAGTCTTAGGAGATGATAAATTTCTTTTTGCATTAAAAGGGATGCCAGAAATTATTCTTAAAAAGAAAGAAGTTATTCCTCCAAACAAAATAGTACTTGGTGCTGCAGGAGGCAAATTAGATTTTTCTTTAGTTGCTGAGATTAACGAAACTAACGAAAGTTCTAGCGACGTACAATTAAAGTTTAACGGTGATTTCAATCCAATGATGGCAATAATGATTAAAGGTCCTATTGGTAAATTTATAGAAACTCTTGTTACAAGTATTCCTAAGGCTATTTAATATAAAAGTGTCAATACTTTTAAATCAAATTCTTTAAGAATATCATCTTCTAACAAAACTTGTAATTTTCCATCTAAAGAAATAGATTTTATAATACCTACAAATAAAGAACCGTCAGCATTTTTAAATGTTGAAGGTTTGTTTTTTTTAAATAAATAGTTTTCATACTCTTCTTTTAAATCATAAAATTCTCCACACTCAAGTTTAAAAAAATAATATTTTAAATCAAACAATATAGAATCTAAAATTTCGTCTAAATCAAAAACCTTTCCCGAAACTAATTTTAAAGAAGATGCTTTAGGTAAGTTTTTAAATTCTGTTTGATTTACATTCAACCCAATTCCTATTATTGAAGCATTTAACTTATTTCGTTTTATGACATTTTCTATTAATATGCCACAAATCTTTTTATTTTCTGACAGAATGTCGTTAGGCCATTTAATATTTAATTTATTTACAGAGAACTTTCTCAAGGTTTTAACTAAAGCCAAGGCTACGGCTATACTTATAAAAAAAGGATGTTCTGTTTTTAAACTAGAAAGATCTTTAAACACACTAAAAGTAAGGTTTTTTGATGTCTCCGAGTTCCAATTTGTTCCCATTTGCCCTCTCCCATTTGTTTGTTGATTAGCAACTACAGCAGTAAAATCGGGCATAATTTCTTCCATACACAGCAATCTTAAATAGCTATTTGTTGAATCGATGGCATCAAGTTTGATTATTGGCATGTGGAAGTTATTTTTATCCTATAAAATCTTATGATTATTTTAAAGTATAAAGAACTAAAAAAATAATAACTTTGCACAAATTAAATAAATTTAATGGCTAAAGAAAATATAAGCACAGACCAGTTAATATCTGTTATAATAAGTAGCATAGAAGATGTTAAAGGAAAAGAAATAAATATTCTAGATTTACGAGAAATAGAAAACACTGTATGTGATTATTTTATAATCTGCGAAGGAACTTCTAATACGCAGGTTAACGCGATAGTAAATTCTGTCCATAAAAAAGTAAGTAAAGAACTTAAAGACAATCCATGGCACGTTGAAGGCGCAGATAATGCTGAATGGGTATTAATGGATTATGTTAATATTGTTGTACATGTATTTCAAAAACATATAAGAGAATATTACGATATAGAGAGTCTTTGGGGAGATGCAAAAACAACAGTGATAGAAACAAGTTACTAAGAATACATGGCAAACGACAAGAAAAAATTAAAAGAGAAAAAACCAAAGTTTAGTACATACTGGATTTATGGTATAATAATAGCCATCCTTTTAGCTATTCAATTATTTAGCAGTGGTAGCTACCAAGAGACCAATGAGATAACACCTTCAGAATTCTTTAAGTACGCTGAAGATAATGATATTGAAAAAGTGGTTATTGTAAATAGACACATAGCTAAAGTATTCCTTACTAAAGAAGCTGAGCAAAAAGAAGTTCATAAAACATCAAAACCTACTAGTTTATTAACACCAGCTAGTAATATTCCAAACTATAAATTTGAAATAGGTGATCTTCAAAATTTTGAAAACGACCTTAAATCTATAGGTAAATATGACATTTTAAGTAATGACACAGAAGAGAATGTTTTAGCCGATTTTCTTTTAGGCATTTTACCTTTTATACTTTTAATTGGTGTTTGGATATTTATTATGCGTCGTATGTCTGGTGGTGGTGCTAGTGGTGGCGGAGGCCAAATTTTCAACATAGGAAAATCTAAAGCCAAACTTTTCGATCAAAACACAGAAGTTAAAACATCATTTAAAGATGTTGCAGGTCTTGAAGGAGCAAAAGAAGAAGTTCAAGAAATTGTAGACTTTCTTAAATACCCAGAAAAATACACAACACTTGGTGGTAAAATACCAAAAGGAGCCTTATTAGTCGGCCCTCCAGGAACTGGAAAAACGTTATTAGCGAAAGCCGTTGCCGGTGAAGCTAAAGTACCTTTCTTCTCATTATCTGGATCAGATTTTGTTGAAATGTTTGTTGGTGTAGGAGCTTCTCGTGTTCGAGATTTGTTTAAACAAGCCAAAGAAAAATCACCTTCAATTATATTTATTGATGAGATTGATGCCATTGGTCGTGCTAGAGGAAAAAATGCCATGTCTGGAAGTAATGATGAACGTGAAAACACGCTTAACCAATTACTTACTGAAATGGATGGCTTTGGCACAAAAACTAACGTTATTGTAATTGCTGCTACCAATAGAGCAGATATATTAGACAAAGCACTTATGCGTGCTGGACGTTTTGATAGACAAATTTTTGTTGACTTACCAAACTTAGCAGAACGTAAAGCTATTTTTGAAGTACACTTAAGACCTCTAAAAAAGGCAAAAGGATTAGATATTGATTTCTTATCAAAACAAACACCTGGATTCTCTGGTGCAGATATAGCTAATTTATGTAATGAAGCAGCGTTAATTGCTGCTAGAACAAATAAAAAAGCTGTTGAAAAACAAGATTTCTTAGATGCTGTAGATAGAATTGTTGGTGGTTTAGAAAGACGTAGTAATTTATTTTCTGTTGAAGAAAAAAGAACAATTGCATATCACGAAGCTGGTCATGCAGTTGTAAGTTGGTTTTTAGAACATGCAGACCCTTTAGTAAAAGTGACTATTGTACCACGTGGAAGATCTTTAGGTGCTGCTTGGTATTTACCTCAAGAAGCATACATAACAAGAACCAACAAGTTTCTTGATGAAATATGTGTGACAATGGGTGGTAGAGCTGCAGAGCAAATCATCTTTAACGAAATATCTACGGGAGCCTTAGGTGATTTAGAAAGTGTTACTAAAAAAGCTAAAGCTATGGTGATGATTTATGGTTTAAACGATAAAGTTGGAAACATAACATATTACGATCCTGCTGGCGAAAATGGTTTTGTTAAACCTTACAGTGAAAAAACTGCAGAATTAATTGATAATGAGATTAAGAACATTATTGAAACTCAATTCCAGAGAGCTCTAGAGTTATTAACTACAAAGAAAGATTTATTAGACAAACTGGCTAATAGGCTAATAGAAAGAGAAGTTATATTTAAAGATGATTTAATAGAGCTGTTAGGAGTATCTCCTTTCAAGAAAATTTCATCTAAAGTAACAGAGGAAGAAGAAGAGTAAAACACACTCAATTTATCATACTTATATAAAAATCTTAAATTAATCGGTTTGGTTAATTTAAGATTTTTTATCTTTGATAACTACCTAAAAGAAATAGGTTAATAGCATAAACTTACATGAGTCTTTTTAGAAAACTTTTTGGTTCGAAATCTGATAAATCTGATAAAGAACTAAAATCGAGCGATAGAGGCAAATATATGCCCGAAATAAAAATCCCAATAGATGAAAGGTTTACTATAAACTTTAAAGCTAATGGAGGTAAGTTCCTGTATTGTGATGATTTAAACGAAGTTTTTAAAAATATTGATAATATTATTGAGGAAAATGATTGGAGCAAACAAAAGGCTTTAATTATTGACAAAAATCTTAAAGAAAAATTTAAAAACTGTAATCTTGAATTAGCAGATAAAATTAGTGAGTCTGCTTATCTCCTTACTACTTGTGAAAACCTTATTGCAAATGATGGATCATTACTTATTAGTTCTAATCAAATTGTCGAAAAAAAATTATCTGAATTACCTTTGAATTTTGTCGTTTTTGCAACAACTAGCCAGATCGCAGAAAATATAGGAGAAGGGTTACGCGGTATCAAATCTAAAAATAGGGAAAGAATCCCTACAAATATTACAACTATAAAACATTTTAAGTCTGTTGACGAAAAGGATTTTTTAAGTTACGGAAGTAGTGCTAAAAATTTATACTTATTACTTCTTGAAGATTTATAAACATGAAAAAAATCTTTACAACTAACTAATGAAAGAAATTATTACACGATCACTTTCGGGTTTATTTTATGTTTTGCTTTTAATTATATCATTTCATTATCAATACGTTACAATTATTCTATTTTTTGTATTTGGATTAATATCAATTTACGAATTAAAGAAATTAATATTACTAAAAAGTAACGTTCACTACATCATTTTCATTATTTTATATTTAATTTTTGGTTATTGGCATATTTTGTTGGGCACAACAGCGGGTTTAGACGAAGTCACTCAAATATTAATGGTTCTAACCATTTTTGTTGAATTATTTTTAATTAGAGATTTGTTTTCTGAAAAAACAATACCTCTTTTTAGCTCTAAACGATTTATATTCACAACTTTTTATCTTACTAGCGCATATATATTTATGGTTTTAATTGCTAATTATTACCAAGACTATAATTCTAACATATTATTAGGAGCTTTCATACTTATTTGGATAAATGATTCCTTTGCATATTTAGTAGGAAGGAATTTTGGAAAAAAAAAGCTATTTGAAAAAATATCACCTAAAAAAACGGTTGAAGGTTTTCTTGGTGGATTACTTTTCTCATGCATAGCAAGCTATTTCATTGCTACTTTAACAGAAACACTTACCTTTACAAGCTGGTTTATACTAAGTATTATAATAAGCGTATTTGGTACTTTAGGTGATTTAATAGAATCAAAATTTAAAAGACAAGCAAAAGTTAAAGATAGCGGTAATATTATGCCTGGTCATGGCGGTTTGCTAGACCGATTAGATAGTATTATTTTTGCTTCACCGTTTATATATTTATTTTTAAGAATTTTACAATATGTTTCATAAAGAGGGTTATAAAATTATATTAATTACATTTATAATTATAATTGGGTCGTTTTTACTCATAGATAATTTTTCTTCAATAGTTTGGTTAAGAAGCTTTCTTATGTTTACACTTTTGCTTTTTTTAATACTAATATTACAATTTTTTAGAAACCCTAAACGTAATACGTGTTTGAACAGCAAACAAGTGGTATCTCCTGTAGATGGTAAAGTTGTTGTTATAGAAGAAGTTTTTGAAAAAGAATTTTTTAAAGAAAAAAGACTACAAGTAAGTGTTTTCATGTCACCTATAAATGTACACGTTACTCGCTACCCTATTGGAGGAAACGTTATATTTAGTAAATACCATCCAGGAAAATATCTTGTTGCATGGCATCCTAAAGCAAGTGAAGAAAACGAACGTACTACAGTTGTAGTTGAAAATAAAACTTACGGAAAAGTTTTATACAGGCAAATAGCTGGTGCATTAGCAAAACGTATTGTAAATTATGCTAAACAAGACAACAAAGCAACTCAAGGAGAAGATTCTGGCTTTATTAAATTTGGGTCAAGAGTTGATTTATACTTACCGTTAGATACAAAAATAAAAGTGGAATTAAATCAAAAAGTTCGTGGAGGTGAAAGTGTAATTGCTGAAGTAAATGAATAATACTCTATTAGACATAGAATTTCAAGCTGCTGTAGATCGCGTAAATGATCATAAAGAACCTTTTCCTGCCGATACATTATTAAAACTTTATGCATATTACAAAAAAGCCACTAACGACTACGGTAAACCTAGAAGTAAAAAACCTATTATAAATGCTTTTAAGACTAATGCTCTATTTCAGGTCGATAACATTAGTGAAGACGAAGCAAAACGCGTTTACATAGACTTAGTTACTAATTACTTTCTTTATAGAAGTTAAATTCATGAAACAATCTTTACTTATAATTGTATTAATGACAACATTTCTAAGCATGATGTTTATGGTAATGTTATTAAATCACTAAAAGACCATACTGAAGTTATTGAGCTCACATCAAATAATAAGTAATCAAGAATTGCCATATTAGCCCTCAATTTCAAGGTAAACTACTAACTAGCTCTTTTAATGGATTAAACGGTTTAGGCAACGGGTGGATAAATAAGAAGGCTTTTCCAAACAATAAAATACTTTTTGAAAAAATAGGAAGAGAAGAAAGCTTATCTTTTGCCCCTCTTTGAAGGGCAACACCCATTTTATTACCAAAACATTGAACCATTAAGTGAAAACAACTGGAAAGTTCTTGATACAATATCGCAAGGTAAATTTCGATTAATAGATTCAAATAAATCCTCTGTTAAAATGAAAAACAATTTCATTTAAAAAATCATATAAGCATACCTCTTTCTTTGGAGGTTTTAAGAAAAATTACGTTATAAAACGATTCTGAAATAAAATCAAACTTATCCATAAATGTTTGAAAAAGAATTACAATATACAGACTTATCAAAGCTATCATAACCTTATAGATATTTGATAGAACACTTTACAATAAAAAAAGATTACCTTCTTTATGGGGCCTTCGTATGTATCAAGGAACTAAAAATATTACAGTTATTATTCCATTAAAAAGAAATAACTTCTCTTGATAGTATATATAAACACATGGGAACTTTAGATAAAACACGTCTAAATGTTAATAATGGTATTTTACTATATAAAACTGATGGAAAACACTGGACTACCTAATAAATTTGGTATAAATTCCTAAGCCACTTTTTTATAATTTTTTTCTCTGATTTCTAATTCTTTTTCTGCTGGAGTTTTATAGTCCAAAGACGAATGTAATCGTTCATTATTATACCATTTCATATATTG